>CAYVZJ010000052.1:16764-17930 GCA_964456155.1 uncultured Sangeribacter sp. | reverse complement strand
TAAATTGCGATTTATCTTTGGAGGAATTCTGTTTTGACTGTTGGCTTTGTTTGGGGCGGTGGTTTCGGGGTTTGTCAATTTTTATGGAGGGGGATTTTTGGGAGGGTGGTAATTTTGGGGTGTGATTGGCAATTGCCGATGTTTGGCGGCTTTTGCTGATTGTATATGATGGGAATTTTGGGGCGGGCGCAATTTATTGCGCCCCTACATAGATACTTATATTATTCACTATTTAATGATACTACTGTTATGAAAGTTAAAACTGAGACTATTCGATTGAAAAAGGCTTTTGTGTTCTATCGCGACTGGGCTGAAGTGCTTCGCAATTATCCTGAGGATCTGCGCAGTAAAATTTTTGAGGCTATACTTGATTATGCTCTCTATGCCAAAGAGCCTACTGATCATACGCTTAATTATACTATTTTTGGCCTCATCAAGTGTCAAATAGACCGTGATATCGAAAAATGGGAACAGACCTGCGAGCGTCGCAGAGAGGCCGGTAGAAAGGGAGCTGCCGTCACCAACAGTCTACGACAAGCAAGACTGCACGAGGCTGCTGATACTGATGAGGAAGACATACCATTCTGATAACACGAATAACAAGTGTTAACACATGTTTTTATGTTTTATGTTTGTTATCATTTGTTATCACATGATATGAATGGACGGCAAAGGACGGCAATCAGCGACTATGTACGACTACGGTCGGCATTTGCTGACGATTAAATATAAAATTCTTATATGCAATTAATTAATCTTTCGGCAAATGACGGCAAATGATGCTTGCAGTCGGCTTTGCTCGGCAAATTCGGCAGTTTAGATAATGATATTGATAATGTAAAGGATAAGGATAAGGTTTATTATATATACTTTCGTCAACTTTGAAAAGTTGACCCCTCAGAGTAATATAAATTATGGTTAGAATTCCTTTACATATCTCGATATGGAAATGCAGTCCCTCCGGGACATGGGGTCGGGAGGGTTTCTAATCCGGGCACTGCGTACCCGGTTACTGACATGTTGTCCCTTCGGGACATGGTCGTGAGGGTTTTCTAATCCGGGAACTGCGTACCCGGCTATTGAAATGTTGTCCCTCCGGGACATGGTCCGGGGGGTGTCGACTCCGGGTCTTTGTATTATGTATATTTCTTTGTATTATGTATATT
>CAYVZJ010000052.1:0-16664 GCA_964456155.1 uncultured Sangeribacter sp. | reverse complement strand
TCTTTGTATTATGTATATTTCTTTGTATTATGTATATTAAGGTGCAACTTTTATTAACATTTTGGGTTATTTTTTGTTAATTATATGTATGAATACTTCTTCTTTTTTCTCTAAATATCTTCTTTCGGCGGTTGCTTCCTGCGCGCTCTTTTCTCTTCCTTGCCGCGCGGAGGAGGCTGAAAATGAGTGTGATATCGCCAAGACTACTGTATGCGGTTATGACACTCTTAATCTCTCTAAGGAGGATTATATACAGACGTATCGCGACAAGTATCCCAAACTCTGTCAGCGAGCCAAGTATCTTCAGGCTGAGATAGACAGCGTGTGGCAATACGATGGCTTCATGACCCAGCCGATGCCCGACGATGATACGTGGTGGCAAACCTTTGAAGAGCCGCGCCTGACGCGTCTTATAGCCTTGGCTGTCAGAAACAACTATGACGCAAAGGCGGCGATGCACCGTATCAAGTCGGCCGAAGCGATGGTGCAGTCAGCATATTCGGGCTACTACCCTACTTTACAAGCCAATATAGGTTATACCTACAATCGCGACTCCGGATGCGAAGAGAAGCCATACAGCGCGGCCGCTGAGCAGACATATTTCGGACTCGGTGTGTCTGCCCAATGGGAAATAGATATCTTCGGCCGTATCTCCTCCAAAATCAAGGCGGATAAGGCCAATCTCAATATCTCGCGTATAGAATATGACGGACTGTTGGTGAGCCTCGCTGCCAACGTAGCCCTGCAGTATTTTCAGGCTATCATGTATCACCGACAGATATCTATCGCCGAGGCCCACTTAGAGTCGCAAAAAGATATCGGCAACATCGTAGAGGCAAAGTTTAATGCAGGATTAGTGTCGGCTCTCGACGTCTCACAGACTCGCTCCGTGTATCTCACCACCAAAGCCGCCATCCCGGAACTGCGCGTGAAATATCGCACGGCCATCAATGCATTGGCTACTCTCTGCGGCACGACTGCCGTGGATATCGAGGCTTTTCTGCCACAGGATATCATGCTGCCTGACGCTCCCTATCTCCCCGGAGCCGGCTCGCCTACCGACCTTCTGCGCCGCCGTCCGGACATCGTGGAGGCAGAAATGCAACTTGCCGCTCTCACTGCCCAACTCGGACTCAGCAAGAAGGACTTCCTGCCTACTCTCTCACTCAGTGTGGATCTTCACACCACGGCTCATGATATAAATCACCTGTTCACTCGCGATTCTTTCGGCTTCACTATTGCACCGACACTCAGTTGGACCATCTTTGACGGACTGTTGCGCGAAAAGGGAATAGTGCAGGCTCGCGAAAATCTCGAAGCCGGTATCGACTCCTTCAATATGACCGTGGCACAGGCTATCGCCGACGTCAATAACGCCATGTCAGGCATTGACGCCTCACGCCAACGACTCCAGATCATCGAGGATGTCGTAGATGAGAATATGGTAATGCTCAAGTTGGCTCTGGAACGCTACAAACTCGGTCTGTCAGACTATACCGACGTAGCCACAGCACAGCAATCGCTGCTCTCTGCTCAGACCACCCGCGTCACCGCCAAATATCAGACACTCGCCGTGCTCGTGCAACTATACCGCGCCCTCGGCGGCGGCTGGAACATCACTAAATAAGGCTACACGAAATCATGATGAATTCCGATAAAACAAGATGAATCCTAATTATACAAGGCTTAATATGAAAAAAATACACATCCCATCATATCTTCAGAAATCATATCTTCAGTACGCATGCTCCGCTGCGCTGATACTGACCTTAGCCTCTTGCCATGACAAGAATGAGGGCAAAGACAGTCAGTCTGACAATGCTCCCGAAAAGGTAGAGGTCGCCACTCCGGTGATAAAGAATGTGGTGCTCTCACGCCCGTATCCGGCTACGATTATCTCTGACAGTCAGGTAGACGTCGTGGCTCGCGTAGATGGCGTCATCACAGGCAAATACTTTGAGGACGGTGCTTACGTCAGGAAAGGACAAAAACTTTTCACCATCGAAGCCACTAAATACACAGCCAGCGTAGAGGAGGCTCGTGCTTCGCTCAATAATGCCCAGAGCCAACTCTCTTACGCTGCCAATCGTCTCGAAGCGCTCGAACAGGCCTATGCCTCCAATGCTGTCTCTGAAATGGACGTAATCCAGGCCAAAGACACCAAAATGCAGGCGTTGGCCTCAGTCAATTCTGCAAAATCAGCGCTCAGCATCGCTCAATTAAACTTAGGATATTGCACAGTCACCGCGCCCATCAGCGGTCGTATCACAGCCTCTACATTGGATGTCGGCTCATACGTAGGTGGTGAAGGAAGCCCGGTGACATTGGCTTCCGTCTACGATGAAAATACTCTCTCCGCCTCTTTCGACATTGAAGACTCCCAATATTCCGTGCTGGCCGCAAACGGTATAAAGATGGGCGACTCGCTGATGAACAAGGTGCCGCTATACGTTGACGGCAACCAATCATCCGTAGTCTACGCCAACATCTACTATATTTCTCCGGACGTAAGTCAATCTACCGGCACGGTGCGCCTTAAGGGTCATATCAAGGATGATTCCTCTATCTTGCGTCAGGGAATGTATGTGAAGGCCAACCTGCCATACGCTACTGTTGAGAACGGTATATTAGTGCGCGACGCCTCCATAGGCACTGACCAGCTCGGCAAGTATCTTTACGTGGTAAATGACTCCGACATAGTGCAATATCGCCATATCGAGGTGGGCGAACTCTATAGCGACACTCTCCGACTCGTCACCAAGGGTTTGAAACCGGGCGAAAGATATGTGACTGAAGCCTTGCTCAAGATGCGTCAGGGACTCAAGGTAACACCCGTCAACTCATCCCTCTCATCTTCATCCTCCTCACCTTCATCATCTAAATAAACTGCTATGTTTTCACAGTTTTTTATCAAGCGTCCTATCTTTGCCATCGTCATCGCCATACTGATGGTGATTGCGGGTGTAATGACAGTCACTTCGCTTCCTATCGCCCAATATCCGGACATCACCCCTCCCACCGTAATGGTGAATGCCTCATATCCCGGAGCTGATGCCGCCACAGTGGCGCGAACAGTGGGCGTACCTATCGAAGAACAGGTGAACGGGATCGAGGGGATGATGTATATGAGCAGTAATTCCGGCTCGGACGGTTCCTACAGCCTTACTGTAACCTTTGAGAACGGCACTGACCTTGATGAGGCCGCCGTCGAAGTGCAGAACCGTGTGCAGGAGGCTCAGGCTACACTTCCTACGGCCGTAAAGGAACAGGGGCTCAGCGTCAACAAGAATTCTTCCGACAATGTGCTCTTCGTGGCTCTTGAGAGCGACCGAACGGATCTTTACGATGCCACTTATCTCACCAACTACGCACAGCTCAACCTGATTGACCCTCTTACGCGCGTAAAAGGAGTAGGTGGTGTCACTGCTTTCGGCGGAGGTGAATATTCCATGCGTGTATGGCTCAACCCGTCAAAGATGGAAGCGAGAGGACTGACTCCGGATGATGTGATAAGCGCCATTCAGGCACAGAATATGGAGGTGTCCGCCGGCACGGTAGGCGCCGGACCCAATGCCGGAGACACGCAATTCCAATACACTGTCACAAGCCGCGGACGTCTCTCTGATCCTTCCGAATTTGAGAATATTGTGCTAAAGGCTGACGACTACGGTGCGATCCTGCATCTCCGTGATGTGGCCCGCATTGACCTGGGGTCTTCCTCCTATTCCGAAAGTACAAGGGTCAACGGCCAAAAGACCGCTTTGATAGCCATATCGAAGTTGCCGGGCGCCAATTCGATCGAAGTTTCTGATGCCTCAATAAAGGAATTGGACAGGCTTTCACAATATTTCCCGGACGGCGTCAAATATTCGGTGGTGATGAATTCCACGGATTACGTTCGTGAGTCGCTCGATGATGTGGTCACCACTTTCGTGCTGACATCCCTGATCGTGATGGTCGTGATCCTCATTTTCCTGCAAGACTGGAGGGCTGTCATAATTCCCTTGCTTACAATCCCGGTGTCGCTTATCGCCACATTTGCGGTGATGAAGCTGCTCGGCTTCTCGCTCAATACGCTTACGCTCTTCGGCATGGTCCTTGCCATAGCCATTGTGGTGGATGACGCAATAGTGGTGGTGGAAGACTGCTCGCGTATTATAGACAAAGGAGGCATGACCTCCCGGCAGGCTGCAGTAAGAAGCATGAAGGAACTTACAGGTCCTGTAGTCGGTGAGGTGCTTGTGCTGATGTCCGTATTCATTCCGACAGCCTTCATCTCCGGCATTACCGGTCAGCTTTACAAACAGTTTGCGCTGACCATCGCTGTTTCCACTGCGTTCTCGGGATTTAATGCCTTGACACTGACTCCCTCTCTCTGCGCGCTCTTTCTCGTGCCCCGCAAAAACACCGGATTTCTCCCCTTCGTTTGGTTTAACAAACTGTGGAGCAAAGTCACCGCGATATATGACTTCCTTGTCGACAAAATGCTTGCCCGCCCGCTTCTCTGGATGGGAGTCTTTGTCCTCATAGCCGGTCTCGGCATCTGGGGATACGTAGCATGGCCCTCGAGTTATATTCCGCAGGAGGATATGGGATATTTCTTGACCAGCATCCAGTTGCCTAACGGTGCCTCCCTGGAACGCACCGACAAGGTGGCATTCAGTCTCGCAGATCGCATACGCAAGGAAGTGCCGGGAGTAAAGGATGTCATGGCAATAACCGGTTTCTCTTTCATGGCAGGTGGCGAAGGTTCTAATCTGGGCATTCTTCAGGTCATATTGGAGCCCTGGAAGCAGCGTGGCTCAAAGGAGAGCCTTGATGAGATAATGCGCAGAGTCGATGAAATATCGGCAGACTATCAGAATGCGGAAATTTTCTCCGTCAATCCTCCGGCCATTCCCGGTCTCGGCATCTCCGGTGGACTTCAGATGCAGCTTCTTGATATAAATAGCCTCGGGGCTTCCGAAATGTCAAAGGCTATTCAGGATATCATCGCCCGCGCACAAAAAGACAGACGTATCGCCTCCGTGACATCCATGTATGAAGGAGCCGTGCCGCAATACACCATCAAGATAGACCGCGACCATGTGGCCGCGCTCGGCGTGAATCTTGATGATGTCTATTCCGCCATGTCGGCCTATCTGGGAGGCAGTTATGTCAATGACTTCGTACTGTTCGACCGTGTGTTTGAAGTCACGCTTAAAGGTGATGTCAATTCACGTGAGACGGCTGAATCCATCAAGAATCTTAACGTGCGCAATAATCGCGGCGAGATGGTGCCGTTCTCAGTATTCTCCTCAGTAGAGCCGATAATGGGGCAGGCTTCCGTATCGCGTTACAATATGTACAACACTGCTTCGCTGACAGCAAACGCAGCCAAAGGGGTATCTTCTTCGGAAGCCATCGAGGCTATGGAAGAGATAGTGAAGGAGGCTGTCGGGCAGAATTTCTCATACGCATGGACAGGCGAGGCATATCAGGAAACTCAGGCAACCACTACCATCTCCTTCGTGTTCTTCTTCGCCATAATTATGACTCTTCTTGTTCTGGCAGCCCAATATGAAAGCTGGTCAGACCCTGTAGCCGTCGTATTGAGTATGCCTGTCGCAATTCTGGGCACAATGCTTGGCTGTGTTATTTTCGGATACAGCGTCAGCATATATACTCAGATCGGATTGATACTTCTGCTCGGCATGTCGGCCAAAAATGCTATTCTTATAGTGGAATATGCTATGGATTTCCGCAAGGCCGGACTGGATATCCGCAAAGCCGCTCACGATGCGGGCACCATCAGGTTCCGACCCATCATCATGACCGTATGCGCATTCGTATTCGGTGTGATGCCGATGATGTTCGCCACCGGTGCTGGAGCCAACAGCCGACGCGAATTGGGCACGGCCGTCGTGTTCGGAATGCTGCTCAACGGACTTATCGCCACTCTTTTTGTCCCGGTGTTCTGGCTGCTGCTCCAGAAACTCAACGAGAAGATTTCATCCAAAATCCGCCTACAGCCCGCCACTCCCCCAACGCCGGCATCTACGACATCCACTAATGCCGCCAACGAAATATAATCCGGAGGGACGGCATCTCAAAGATAAAGGGTGCGGCTAAGTACTTAGCCGCACCCTTTATTATGTATAAAATTCTATTATTTTACGGCATGCACTGCGGACATTATCACCTCACTTACCGAGGGGTGACTGAAGATAATCTGCTCCATAGAATGGATAGTAGCGCCGGCATTCATCATATCGGCACACTGCTGAGCGAGATCGGCAGCCTCGACACCCATGATATGAGCGCCTATCAAGAGACCATCCTCCTTGCGGAAAATGAGCTTGCAAAGACCCTCGCTCTCACCCATGGTCAAGGCCTTACCGTTGGCACGGAAGAAGCTCTGGCCGATGCGTATCTCGATACCCTCAGCCTTGCATTGCTCTTCGGTCTTACCCACCATGCCACATTCCGGCACAGTAAAGACTGCAGAGGGCACAAGGTCAAAACGGATTTCATCCTTCACACCATCGATGGCATGAAGGGCACGGAAGCCCTGGAAAGTAGCCACATGTGCCAGCATCATTCGTGCGTTGACATCACCGATAGCATAGATGTTGGGCACGTTGGTGCGCATATCATCATCCACCGGTATGCCGCGATTGCTGTGCTCCACACCGGCTTTATCCAGATCAAGGCCATCTACGCGCGGCGCTCTGCCTACGGCCATAAGGAGGTCGGAAGAAACCACTGTCTCCTCTTTGCCCTTCACCTCGTAGGTCACCACTACTTCGTAGTCTTCATTCTGCTCTATCTTCTTGGCGGCAGCTCCGGTCACGATCTTCACACCGCGCTTGCTCAGAGACTGCTTAAGACGTTTGGCGATGTCGGCATCAAAGGGAGGCAGAATCTGCTTCATAAACTCTATCACAGTCACCTGCGAACCGAATGAAGCAAATATGCTTGCAAACTCCATACCTATTACTCCACCACCGATGATGGTAAGTGAGGCGGGGATATACTCAATGTTGAGCATATCCGTGGAGTCTTTGACACACTCCAGCTCGGCGCCGGGAATGGGTAGCGAACGTGACGTGGAACCCGTAGCGATAATGATATTATCGGCTGTATATTCCTCGCCGTCAGCCACGACGGTATTGGCGTCCTTAAACGCTGCTTTGGCGTTGACTACGTTCACCTTTGCAGACTTCAGCAGAGCGGCGATAGCATCCCGTAATTGGCTTACCACTTCATTCTTGCGTGCTATGACCTGATTGTAGTCAAGAGAGAAGGTGAAGTCATCAATACCGAATTTCTCGCTTTCGCGCAGCGTCTGCACCACCTCTGCATTGCGACATAGGCACTTTGTGGGTATGCAACCCTCGTTGAGACAGGTGCCGCCGAAACGGTCGCCGTTGAAGAGAGTGACATTTTTGCCGGCGCGGGCAGCGACCACGGCGGTCTCATAACCGCCGGGTCCCGCACCTATTACTATTAAATCGGATTTATTCATACTGTCCTGAGATTTCTCACCCATAAGCGAATGTTACTCGCCCTTGAGTGCACGATAAGTCAATACAGGATTTTTGGCAGCCGTAGTCTCGTCAAGTTTGCGCACGATGGTGGTGACCGGTGCGTCCTTTACCAAGTCGGGAGTCTCGCGAGCCTCTTTGGCTACGCGGTGCATCACCTCGATAAATTCATCAAGAGTCTCCAGGCTTTCAGTCTCCGTAGGCTCTATCATCATGCTCTCATGGAAGAGGAGCGGGAAATAGATGGTGGGAGCGTGGAAGCCGTAGTCTAACAGACGCTTCGCTACATTGAGCGTGGTGACGCCGGTAGACTTATCCTTCAGGCCGTCAAATACAAACTCGTGCTTGCAGACACCCTCGATAGGCAACAGATAGTCATCCTTAAGCGACTCTTTGATATAGTTGGCATTGAGCGTGGCGAGCGGGCCGACGTTGCGGATATTCTCTTTACCTAAGGAGAGGATATAAGCGTATGCACGCATCATCACGCCGAAGTTGCCCAGGAATGTAGATATGGAGCCTAAGGAGTCATCGCCTGTGATGATCTCGAAAGAGCCGTCCTCAAGCTTCTTCACACGAGGATTAGGCAGGAAACGGGCCAGACGTTCTGTCACACCTACCGGACCTGAACCGGGACCGCCGCCACCGTGAGGCGTGGAGAAAGTCTTGTGCAGGTTGATATGCATGATGTCGAAGCCCATGTCGCCGGGACGCACCTTGCCAAGCAGCGGATTGAGGTTGGCACCGTCATAATAGAGCAGTCCTCCCGCTTCGTGCACGAGTTTGGCAATCTCCATGATCTCAGTCTCAAACATACCGAGAGTGTTGGGGTTGGTCATCATTATGCCTGCAACAGTGTCGTCGAGCAGCGGCTTAAGGTCTTCAACGTCGATAGAGCCGTTGGGTTTTGACTTAACTTCAACCACCTCAAGACCGGCCACCATCGCGGATGCGGGGTTGGTGCCGTGAGCGGAGTTGGGCACGATTACCTTTGTGCGCTTCGTATCACCGTTGGAGATATGATACTGACGCATGATCATCAGGCCGGTAAGTTCGCCGTGAGCGCCGGCATAAGGATTGAGTGTAAACTCATAAAGGCCGGCGATATTGGCGAGTGCCTTCTGAAGATTATAGTAGAGTTCGAGCGCACCCTGAGCAGTCTCCGCATCCTGAAGGGGATGTATCTGAGCAAACTGCGGAAGAGCCGACACCTCTTCGTTGATCTTCGGATTATATTTCATCGTGCAACTGCCGAGGGGATAAAAACCCGTGTCAACGCCAAAGTTCTTGTTGGAAAGATTGGTGTAATGACGCACGACGTCGAGTTCGCTTACCTCGGGGAGTTCCGGTGCTTCCTTGCGCATCAGGTCAGCGGGAAGATGAGAGAAGGCATCGTTGGCGAAAGTATTCGCGGGGAGTTCGTAACCCTTGCGTCCGGGGCGCGATAGTTCGAATATGATTTTATCGTAATTTTTCATCCTTTAGTCCTCCAGCATTAAAGTTACGAGTCTGTCTATCTCCTCACGGGTGCGCTTTTCGGTGACTGCAAATGATACGAGACCATTGCCGAGGTCGAGACCGCCCATGATACCGTTGTCAAGCAGACGCTTGTTTATTTTCTTGATATCGAGGTCTGTGCGGAGAGTAAATTCCTTAAGGAATGGCTTATCGAAAGCCAAAGCGAATTTGCCTGACTTAACGAGACTATCACACAGATAGTGCGCTCCGTCACAACTCATTCTGTTGACCTCCTGAAGTCCCTGCTTACCCATCAATGAAAGATAGATAGTGGCATAGAGAGCCATCAGGCTTTGGTTGGAACAGATGTTGGAGGTGGCCTTCTCACGACGGATATGCTGCTCGCGAGCCTGCAGGGTCAATACGAATGCACGCTTGCCGTCGGCGTCGGTAGTTGCGCCCACCACACGTCCCGGCATCTTGCGTATCATGCTCTTGGAGCAGGAAATGTAGCCCAGATACGGTCCGCCGAAAGAGAGCGGCATGCCGAGAGTCTGACCGTCACCGCAAGCCACGTCAGCACCCCATTCTGCCGGAGTGCGCAGCACGGCCAAGGCAGACGGATCGGCATTGATCGTAAAGAAGCCTTTGGCAGCGTGGATGGCATCTGCAAAACCGGTGAAGTCTTCTATGATACCGTATTTATTGGGAGTGGCAACGATGACACCGGCTACGTCGCCGGCCTCGAGTTCCTTACGGATAGCGTCAAGATCGCTCACACCATCCTTCTCGGGCACGACAGTCACGTCAATGCCGTGGAATTTAGCGTAGGTCAGCACTACATTGATCACACGGTCAGAGACTGTGGCGGATATGAGCACTCTATTTTTCTTTTTGGCAGAGGCCACCATCATAAACATAGACTCTGCAGTGGCAGTGGCACCATCATACATAGAAGCGTTGGTAGACTCCATGCCTGTCAGTTCGGATATCATCGACTGATATTCGAAGATATACTGCAAAGTACCTTGTGATATTTCGGGCTGATAGGGAGTGTAAGCAGTGTAAAACTCGCTGCGGGCCAGCAGATGAATGATGACAGAGGGAGAATAATGGTCGTAAGCACCGCCGCCGGCAAAGATGGTCAACGCGCGGTTTTTCTTGCCGAGTTCCTCAAAGTGACGACGGAGTTCTATCTCCGACATTGAGGAGGGGATATCGTATTCCTCACTGAAAATAACTTCCGAGGGGACATCGGAGTAAAGCTCATCCATCGACTTAATGCCGATACGGTCAAGCATCACCCGGATATCCTCCTCGGTGTGAGGCATAAATTTATTGCTCATATATATGAGATATGATTTATGGTCAAGTTATGTCTGTAGGGGGTAATTTACTCCTCAGTAAGTTTAGCGTAAGCCTCAGCGTCGAGGAGATTGTCAACCTCAGCGGGGTCTTTGAGCTGCACCTTCATGATCCAGTTTTCGAAAGCATCCTCATTTACGAGTTCAGGTGCATCTTCGAGAGCCTCATTGATGGCTATCACTTCGCCACTCACGGGAGAAATCAGGTCGCTTGCAGCCTTGACTGACTCTACAGCGCCGAAATCTTCACCGGCAGTCACTTCATCGCCTACTTCCGGCATATCCACGTATACGATATTGCCGAGTGCGTGCTGTGCATAGTCAGTGATACCTACGGTGGCTACTTCACCTTCTACTTTTACCCATTCATGTGAATCCGCATAGCGGAGGTTTTCAAGAATCTTGCTCATTTTAATTTGCTTATTTAGGTTTTTAATATAATTCGTTATTTCTTATAGTTTTTGTCATAGAAGCGCTTCTTCACCACCTTAGCGGGGAATGTCTTCTTGCGTATCTGCACTTCCACCTCTGTGCCGAGTTTGTCATACGGCTTATTGATCATGGCCATAGCCACGCTCTTGCCTGTGGAGATTGACTTATAGCCGGTGGTGACCTCACCTACCTGCTCGCCGTTGACGAGCACCGGATAACCGTGGCGGGGCACAGCGCTGCCTTCGAGTTCAAGGCCGACGATACGGCGAGTCACGCCTTCTGCTTTCTGCTTGGCCAAAGCCTCTTTGCCGATAAATTCGGGCTTGTCGAGCTTTACAAACATGCTCAGACTTGCCTCTATGGGAGTGATGTCAGCGCTGAGTTCGTCGCCGTAAAGCGGCAGACCAACCTCAAAACGGAGTGTATCGCGACAACCGAGACCGCAGGGCTGCACGCCGGCTTCCATCAGCTTGTCCCATACGCGCACTGTGAAGTCGTGAGAACCGTAGATCTCAAAACCATCCTCGCCCGTATATCCTGTGCGGCTGATGATGATATCCTCACCGTCAATGTGGAGAGTCTTGAAGTTATAGAAAGGAATGTCAGCGCAGGGGATGCCGAGCACTTTCTCTACAGTCTCTTCGGCCTTCGGACCCTGAATGGCCACCTCGCCATAATAGTCTGACTCGTTTGTGACAACGCAGTCATATCCCTCTGCATTCTTCATGATCCATGCTACGTCCTTATCGATATTGGCAGCATTGATGACAAGGAAATATTCCTCATCGTTGACTTTATATACGAGCAGGTCGTCGACAGTACCACCGTTTTCATAGCACATCATGCCGTAGAAGATCTGGCCGTCGGGAGCGCCTGTGACGTCATTGACAAAAATATGGCTTACAAACTTGTAGGCCTCCGGACCCTTGACGCGCACTTCGCCCATGTGGCTTACGTCGAATACGCCTACGTCATGACGCACGGCGTTGTGTTCCTGTGTGATGTTGTCATACTGGATGGGCATGTCAAAGCCTCCGAAAGGCGACATAAGGGCACCCTGCTTTACATGGCGGTCATGAAGGCAGGTCTTTATAAGATTTTCTTCCATGTTGTTGGTTAATTTGGATTATATTCAATGGTTAGAAATAAGGATTTAAGTATGTTTGAACGTTGCTTTCCAGTGACATCTCACTCCTTGTTACTGGGCAAGTATATCCTCTCCGGCGACATTCGACATCAAAGTTAATGATTGAGGGGCGAATTGCAAAATTTTTTGCTTAAATTCGCGTATATTTTTGAAAAAGATTTGATAATGGGGTTGCCAATATATCTTTCACGCCGCCTCTCCCTCTCCTCCGGAGGCAGAAAATCGAGTCCTGCAGTGCGCGTCGCGACGGCGGCTGTGGCGCTCGCTGTCGCTGTCATGATAATCTCCATCAGCATCGTTATCGGCTTTAAGAGGGAGATTACGGAGCGCGTCACGGGCTTTAATGCGGACATCATGCTCACGGCACTCCCCTCTTACGACAGTGACGGCAAACCGGTGGAGGATAATCTCGTCACTCTCACTCCCACGCTCAGGAAGATACTTACAGACCTTCCCTTTGTCACAGATGTGGCCATGCAGGTAAATCTCCCCTCCATTCTCAAGACACAGGATAACTTTCAGGGAGTGTATCTCAAGCCGCTTGCCGGACGGCAGGTGACACGTTTTGTGTCTTCAGCGCTTGAAGAGGGCACTTTGCCGGATAACGACTCTTCGATACTCATTTCGAGAAACATCGCTGACGCCCTGTCGCTGAAAACGGGCGATAAGATACCTACTTACTTTTTGACCAACACCATCGATGTCAGCAAAATGCGGATATCGGGCATATACAATTCTCATTTTGACGATTATGACGACAATTTCGCCTTTACCACTGCCGCTCCGTTGGCAGCACGCACGGGTCTGTCGCCTTCGCAGGCTACGGCTATTCTGGTGAGTGTGGATGATTTCACAAAGATAGAGGAATATACGGCTCTATTGCAGACGGCTCTTAATCAGGCTCTCACGGATGAATTGATATATAAGCCGATACGTGTGGTTAATGCGCGCTATTCGGGGGCGGCCTACTTCCATTGGCTCGATATGCTTGACACGAATGTTTGGGTGATACTTATCCTGATGACTGTAGTATCATGCGTGACGCTCATTTCCGGCATGCTCATCATGATGGTGGACAAAGTGCGCTTTATAGCTCTGATGTCAGCGCTGGGCGGTTCGCGACGTCTTCTGAGCCGTGTCTTTGTCTTGCTGGCAATAAGAGTGGCACTCCTCGGCCTGCTGATTGGCGATATTTTAGGTGTCGGCCTGGTGCTTCTTCAGAAATACACTCAATGGCTGCCGCTTGACCCGGATTCGTATTATATAGATTTTGTACCGGTAGCCGTCAATTGGTATGCCTTCCTCGCGCTGAATGTCGGAGTGGTGATTGTCACTTTCCTGATGTTGCTCCTCCCCTCACGATATGTGGGACGCATATCGCCCGCACGTGTGCTTGTCAGGGAATGACACGCTGCGTCGTGAGGCGTCGTTAACATTTTTTGTAGGAAGAGTTTTCAACCCCGGTTTTGCTTCATTTGTTTATACTATGGAATTTGGCATGATATTTGCCATATAATGGTATATAATCGGAAAAACTCAAAAAATAATAGAATAAACCCAAAATAAGATTATGGCAACAGGTAAAATCGGGGTAACTACAGAAAATATCTTCCCCGTAATCAAAAAATTTCTTTATAGTGACAATGAAATCTTCCTTCGCGAATTGGTGAGCAATGCTATTGACGCTACTCGCAAACTCAAGACGCTTGCTTCATTCGGCGACTATAAGGGAGAATTAGGAGAAATGGATGTACGCGTGACGGTGGATAAAGAGGCCGGCACTCTTACCATCTCCGATCACGGCATCGGCATGGATGCTGATGATATCAATAAATATATCAATCAGATAGCCTTCTCGGGCGCTGAAGAATTTTTGGCTAAATACAAGGATACTGCGGCTACAATCATCGGTCATTTCGGACTCGGTTTCTATTCAGCCTTTATGGTATCCAACAAGGTGGTGATTCGTTCGCTCTCTTATAAGGAAGGCGCGGAGGCTGTGGAATGGACTTGCGACGGTTCGCCGGAATACGACATGCAGCCGTGCGACAAGAAGGAACGGGGTACGGACGTAATCCTCTACATTGATGAGGAGTCGAAAGAGTATCTCGAGCAGTCGCGTATTGACGCGCTCCTGAAGAAATATTGCCGCTTCCTGCCCGTTCCGGTCATAAGCGGTAAGGTGAAGGAATGGAAAGACGGCAAGTATGTAGATACTGACAAGGATTTAGTGGTCAACAGCACCGAACCGCTATGGACACGCAAGCCGGCTGACCTTACCGATGAGGATTATCTGAAATTCTACCACGAACTGATGCCGGGTCATGAGGATCCGATGTTCTGGATTCACCTTAATGTGGATTATCCCTTCACTCTTACCGGTATTCTCTATTTCCCGAAGGTGAAGAGCAATATCGACATTCAGAAAAACAGAATACTGCTTTACAGCAATCAGGTATATGTCACCGACCAGGTAGAGGGTGTCGTGCCCGAATTCATGACTATCATGCAGGGTGTGATCGACTCTCCGGACATACCGCTGAATGTCTCCCGCAGTTATCTGCAGGCTGACCGTCAGGTGAAGCGTATATCGTCTTATATCTCCAAGAAGGTAGCAGAACGTCTGGAGAAGATGTTTAAGGATAACCGCACCGAGTTTGAGAAGAAATGGGATGATATCCGCATCTTCATCGAATACGGTATGCTGACGGATGAAAAATTTGACGAGTCGGCCCGCTCTTTCTTCCTCTTCAAGGATGTGAAGGGTGACTACTTTACTATGGAGCAATACAAGCAACTCGTCGAGGCCAACCAGTCCGATAAGGAGGGTAATATCATATATCTATATACGACAGACCCCACTGCGCAATATTCCTACATACAGGCTGCCCAAGACAAAGGCTACAGTGTGTTGCTGCTGAACGGCGACCTTGACCAGCATCTTATCTCCATGCTTGAGAGCAAGAATGAGAAGATACGTTTTGTGCGCGTAGACGGTGATATCCCGGAGCGTCTGATTCGCAAGGATGATGGTGCATCCACCGGTCTTGACGCTTTGCAGAATGAGATACTCACCTCTCTCTTCTCTTCGCAGATACCGGAAGTGGAGGGTGCCAACTTCATAGTAGACCTTCAGGCATTATCAGCGAATGCTGCACCGGCTACGGTCACTCAGAATGAGTTTATGCGTCGTATGAAGAGCATGGCTGCTCAGCAACCGGGCGCGGGCATGTGGGGCGCTATGCCTGACAGTTATTCGCTCGTAGTCAATACCGACCAACCGGCAGTCCGCAAACTCCTTGATGAGGCTATGGATAAACTCAAAGTCGAAATTGAGCCACTTCGTGCTGAAATCGAAACGCTCAATTCTGAGGTAGCGGCAGCACGCAAGGCTCAAGATGACAATAACGCCGACAAGAAGGAGACTTCTCCCGAAGATAAGGCAGTAATTGAAGAGATGGAGAAGCGTGTAGGCGAACTCCGCGACAAGGAGCAGAGTGAGATAAGCGAGTATGCGAAGACCCAACCTGTCATCCGACAGATAATCGATCTCGCCCTCCTGCAGAGCGGCCTCCTAAAAGGCGAGACCCTCTCCAACTTCATCCGCCGCTCCATCTCCCTCCTGTAATATAAGTTAGAAAACATAATAGATTTTATAAAGAGAGGCAAGGTCATTTTTTTGACAATTGCCTCTCTTCTCGTATTTGTAAGTTAAGATATTTCTTTGAGATGTTTCTGTATAAGCGAAAGGTTGTTAAGACATCTTTAGATAGATAATATTTCTGTTGTCTTAATTAACCGAAGATTCTGCGTTTAATCTGCTCCTATCTGCGAAGCCATATTGGCGTCAGCCATATATGATCTGCGTTTGGCCTTTCACCCTTAAATCCCAAAATGTACATGGATGGATAAAGATATAGCAAAACGCAGATGAGGGCAAGCTTCTCTTATGCCCTCGATCCGCAGGATTTAAGCAGATTAAACGCAGATTCCAACCTCATATTTCGACCATCAAAAATAAGACGAATGGGGCAAAAATTATATATCCGCTATCTAAATTAACCGTATATTCTGCGATCTAATTCAACAACAAGGAAGAAAAGCCGACTATTCACATGACTTTATTTTGTCTAATGGAATCGGGTAGATAATGGGAAGAGTCATGGCTACTTTTTTTGGTATGCCATTCATTTTTCCTGGCTCAAATTTGCGTAAACTTTTAATGGCTTCGATCGCTGAATCTAAATAATCTTCCGGAACAGACATGTTTCTAATCACCTTTATAGAACTTGGAACTATTTGTCCCTCTTTCGAGATATCAAACCTTACAATCGCTCTTCCCGCAACTTCTTCCTGCTGCGGAGTAGCTGTTTTTAATATCGTAGAATACAAGTCATTCATTAGTCCTTCATGTCCTCCATTCAAATAGTATGCCGGTTCTTCAGGTTCAAACCATATCTTCTCATCATCTTCACCATCATTTATTGGCAACGTCGGTGTTGAGTCTTTAGAAATGGAATCGAGTGCGAACCAATCGGAATGATTTATTGCAGTGCCAATCTTTTCATCTATTGACTGCGAAAAACATCTCATGGAAAGGAGACCTACTAAAGCGGCTAAAAGAATTCTTCGGAACATATAAGATTTACGTTATTGGGGAAGGTTGATATCTTATGGAACACAAAATTAGCGATTATATTTTATTTGACTCTCAACATTTGTTGAGAATGACAATAT
>CAYVZJ010000051.1:0-19332 GCA_964456155.1 uncultured Sangeribacter sp. | reverse complement strand
TAGTGCCAATTATTTAAAATATTCTTTTAACAGTAAAAGTGTTCAAAACCCGAGTTTCTCGGGGAAAGAAGCCGACCATGTGCCGGTGGCGGCGTCGAAGGTCATGTTGAGGGTCATCTCGGCAGAGCCGGTATGGCCGTTGTTGTAGATGTTGACGCGAGCCTCGTCGGCTTTGGGACTCCACAGGCGGAAGTGAGTGCCGGAATTGTCCACGAGCAATTCGAGGTCATCTCCCGAGTAGGTGGGATAATCGATAAACTGAGCGTCATAAGTACTTTGCGCCATGATAGATGAAGCACCGGCGGCAGCCCAGCCCATTATGGAGGCCGCGACGACCGGTAAGATGAGTTTGTTGTTCATATAAGATTATAAAGATTAAATGTCATGGGGTTTTGATAGATGCAAATATAGGTAAAAAAATGGGAAAAATTTGGTGGGTGAGGGAAAAATTTGTAAATTTGCGTGCTTTTTGACTAAAGGGCTGACGGGAGTCTGAGAGAGGCGACGTCAGACGCGGAAGGAGTGGAGGTCGAAAGATTGAAATGACTGAAGCGGAATGCCCTTTTGAAAAAAAGTGTAATCAAATATTTATTAATACATTAAATCTCTCAAACAATGCATCTTTCAAACGAAGAAAAGCAGCAGATTTTCGAAAAGTACGGTTATTTTCACAAACCGACTGACACAGGTAGCCCGGAGAGCCAGATTGCTCTCTTCTCAGTTCGCATCAAGCATCTGACAGAGCACCTTAAGAGCAATCACAAGGATTATGCTACAGCACGTTCGCTGAAGGCTCTCGTAGGTCAGCGTCGCAGTCTGCTCGACTATCTCATCCGTAAGGATATCAACCGTTATCGCGCTATCATCGCTCAGAAAGAGCTCGGTATTCGCAAATAATAACGGAATCGCACTAAAGATTAGAGGGTGTGTCATAAAACCTATGACACACCCTCTTCATTATTATTTTTTTGGCAGATTTCATAAAAAAGGTTAAATTTGCAGATGTGAATAAGAACACGGCGAGAATAGAGAGATTGCGGCGGTTGGTGCGTCATGTGCCGACATGGATACCGACCATTGTGGTGCTGGCTGCAGTGTTATGGCTTACGCTTGCTCCTCATCCCGTAGGTGACATGGATATGCCTCTATTTGAGGGTGCTGACAAGTTGGCTCACGGCATAATGTTCATGGTGCTTACCATCACGGCTCTGTTTGACCTGATGCGTTCCTGCGGTTGGAGTCCACTAAATCTGGTAATGATATCCGGAACAGTCTTTATGGCAGGCGCGTTAGGGGTGGGTATCGAATTTCTGCAGAAACTGATGGATGCCGGTCGTTCTTTCGAGTGGCTGGACGTTGGAGCCGATTTTGTGGGAGCCGTATTCGGTGCCGTAATCTGGATTTTCTATCAGTGGTTTCATCTGTTTGTGGTAAAAGAGAAAGATAAAGATAAAGATAAGTCTGAAAATGAGTAAAAAGCATCTTATAAAATGGCCGTGGCTTCGTATTCCCCTGAAATGCATCGGGTGGATATTGCTTGTGGTGCTTCTTATCCCGGTGCTTCTTTACATACCTCCGGTGCAGACGGCAGTCAAGGATCTTGCCTGTAAGATCGTAAAAGACAAGACCGGAATGTCAATATCCGTAGACCGTCTCCTTCTCAAATTCCCTCTTGACGTTTCGCTGCAAGGTGTATCCGTAGTGGAAGCCACCGGCGACACCATGGTGTATGCCGGAGAAGCATTGGCTGACGTCCGACTGCTCCCTCTATTGCATCTTGATGTCAAGCTCAAGCAATTACAACTTACCGACGGCTATTACCGCTTCGTGTCGCCCGACTCTTCAATGATAATGAAAATCCGGGCACATAAACTTCAGGTGGACGATAAGAGCAGTATTAGTAATGCTGACAGTGAGATAGATATCAATAAAGTGAGTCTTGAAGGAGGTGATATCTCCCTCTTTATGGATGTCTGGAAACAGCAATACACACCTCAGGACACTACCTCTACCCCCTTCCTTATCAAAGTAAACGATGCCGACGTGAAGAATGTACGGTTTGCCATGTCGATGCTTCCTACCATAGACACGCTGACGGTGAATGCTGACCAACTGCGACTACGTGACGGCATCATCAATCTGCGCACCAACGATATTACCGCCCGTCTTCTCACTATGAATAAGGGCGACTTCAAATATATTGCTCCGACTCCGGAATACGTAGCAGCACATCCCGTGCCGGTGGATACTATTAATCCCCCGTCTCCACCGATGACGATCAAGGGTGACAGCGTAGCGATAGACAACGTAAGAGGCATCTATGCGATAAAAGGAGCGACACCCCTTCCGGGCTTTGATGCCAATTATATAGAGGTGAGCAACGTAGGTATAGGAATGCGTGACTTCTATAATCAAGCCACGACGGTGCGTCTGCCTCTGACACGCGTTCAGGCTCTGGAGCGCAGCGGCTTGCAAGTGGTGAGCGGACAAGGACTGATAGCTATAGATGAGGCCGGTCTGAATATAGAAAACGCTCACCTTAACACTCCCTATTCCAATATTTCCGCCACGGCAGCCATTCCGTTTGCATTGATGGAATTAGAGCCCTCCGCTACTGTCAATGTGCACGCCGATGCGAGTCTCGGCATACCGGATATAGAGGCGTTTATGCCCGACGTGAAGCCTTACACGAGCAAATTGCCGGGCAGAACACCACTTAATTTGGCCGTTGATGCCGTAGGCACACTGGACAACGTTGCAGTCAATAAATTTGACCTCGCAATGCCAGGCATATTGAGCCTGAGAGCCGATGGTTTCGCCCGCAATGCCCTTGATTTTAAAAATCTTGTGGCATCACTTGATCTGGATGGAGAGGTGGTAAATCCCGCACCGTTAAAGAATTTTACCGGTGACCTCGGTTTTGACTTGCCGGCACTTAAGATTTCGGGTAAGGCCGGCGCCGTAAGACAAGACTATACCCTCGATATGAGTCTGGAGACGGAGCACGGCAACGTGCTTGCCGACGCCTCCGTAGGACTTAATTCAGAAAGGTATGTAGCGCAGGTGGAGGTGGATAGACTCAACGTGGCCAAATTCATGCCTACACTCGGTGTAGGAAGAGTGAGCGGCACGTTGAAGGCCAAAGGAGCGGGCTTCAATCCACTGAAGGGACATGCCGGCACAGACGTAAGCCTGTGTATTGACAATATAGAATACAATCACCATCTTTATAAAGACATAAGTCTGCAGGCTCTGCTTAAGGACGGGAGTTATCACGTAGAGCTCGACTCTCCCAATAAAGAACTTGATGTGGAGGCGATACTGAGCGGCACGATAGCCGATGATGACTATACAGTGAAGGGAGATATCCACCTGTATGATTTGGATATGTATGCCCTGGGATTTGCAGAGGCGCCCACCACGGTGAGAGGTGATTTAAATATAGACGGTCGGCTTCGTCCGGAGCGTTGGCTGTATGATGCCACTCTGAGACTGGACAATGTGGCATATCGTGATTCTGTGACAAATATCGAGTTGCCGGATGGTCTGACAATGACCGTGCTTGCCGAAGAGAATAATGTGGATATAGATGTAAATGGAGATCGTGCTCAACTGTGTTTCCGCAGTCCGTCAGGCCTGCAGCATATCGTAGACGGCTTCATGGCAGCTACAGACATGGCGATGAAGCAGATAGATGAACGTTCGCTTGATGTGGAGTCGCTCCAACAGGCGTTACCTCCCTTCACGCTTACAGGCGAAGCTGCAGGCAGTGGACTGTTAGGAAATGTCCTGGAGCCGAGCGGACTCTATCTTGACACTCTCAGCCTGCGTCTTGACAATGACTCACTGATACACGGTGTGATTGCTGCGCAAAGACTAAATACCGGCTCAATGACGCTTGACACCTTGCATCTCAATCTTGCCGAGCGCGGCAAACTGCTCGACTATAAATTTCATATGGGTAATGCGCCGGGCACACTGGATGAATTTGCCAACGTCAATATCAACGGCTATCTCGGCATGAACCGTGTCTCGGCATATCTCCTCCAACGCAATCTGCAGAATGAGGTAGGCTACAGGTTCGGTTTCACCGGCGCCTTCACAGACAGCGTAGTGACGCTTCACTTCACTCCGCTCAAGGCCACGATAGCATATCTGCCCTGGACTTTCAATGACGACAACTTCGTGTCTTACAATATGGGCACTATGGCAGTGGAGGCCAATCTGAAGGCCGCCAGTGCCTCCAGCAGCATCCTTTTAGCCACAGAGCAAAACGAAAAAGGGGAAAAGGAATTGCATCTGAACCTGACCAATATCCAGGTGCAGGACTTCCTGCAGATGTCGATGACAGCACCGCCGGTGCTCGCGTCGGTAAACAGCGATATGCGTATACGATATACGGGAAAAGCACTCATCGGAAAAGGTAATCTTGATATTGACAATCTGATATATGACAAGCAGCGGATAGGCGACTTGAGTTTCACGCTTGCCGCCGGCACCAACCTCAGCAATAAGGGTGGAGGTAAGATCGGCTTGAAGATCAACGGTAAGGAGGCGATGTCGCTCGGTGCAGTCCTGTCAGATGACAATGGCACGATCAAGCCGGAGCATCTCAATCTCAAGTTGACGGAATTCCCGCTGAGCATAGCCAATCCCTTCCTTGACGCCGATATGATGCAGCTGTATGGTGCTCTCAACGGCTCTATAGCACTTTCCGGAACATTGTCGTCTCCTCTGCTGAATGGAGCGATATCCTGTGACTCAGTCCGTGTGAAGATACCGATGATCGGCAGCAGTCTGCGCCTTGATGATGACAGTATAAGTGTGGTGGACAATCTGCTCACATTTGAGAAATTCGCCATATATGGAGCGAATAAGAATCCACTGCAGATATCAGGTAGCGTAGATGCCCGCAAGCTCAGCAATATCAGTTTTGACCTAAACGCGAATGCGTCTAATTTCCAGCTCATAGGCAATGATCAGCGCGCAGGCTCAGACGTTTACGGTAAACTCTTCATGAATTTGTCGGCGACGGTGAAAGGCCCGATGCGTCATTTTGACGTAAACGGAAATGTCGGTATCTTAGGGACTACGGATGTCTATTATACGATACCCGGCGGTGCCTCTGCCATCACTACGACAAATACAGATGACGTAGTTAAATTCATCAACTTCAATGATACCACCGTCGTGCATGAGAAAGACACCGTTCCGCAGATGATGGCGATGCGTATTAAAGCAAATCTTACGATCTCTCCCGGCATGCGCGCCTGCGTATACCTGAGCAGCAATAAGAGCTATAAAGTGACGGTAACTCCCTCCGGATCCTTCAATTATTTCCAGAACTTCATGGGCGACATGACGCTTAACGGCAAGTTGCTGCTCGGCGATGGAATGGTGCGCTACGGCTTCCCGGTGCTGGGCGACAAGACCTTCACGTTTGATCCGCAAAGCTACGTGCAGTTTAACGGCAACATCATGAATCCCGCGTTCAATGTCGTGGCTACCGATAAGATAAGAGGCAGTGTGGTCAATTCGAGCGGCAATTCGCAGATGGTCAATTTCCTCGTGCAGCTCCTTGCCTCCGGCTCTCTCGACGCGCCGAAAGTATCTTTCGACCTATCGACGGATGATGACCTGTCGCTGCAGAATGAGCTGACATCGATGTCTGCCGACCAGCGCTCCATGCAGGCGATGAACCTTCTGATAACCGGTCGCTATCAGGGTGCCGGCATGAAGTCATCCTCGTCTAATCTTGTGACGAGCAGTCTGTATGGTTTTCTTACCTCCACGCTCAATAACTGGGCTGCACAGAATATCAAGGGTGTGGATCTCTCATTCGGCGTAGACCAATATGACAAGAGTTCCAACGGGGAGACATCGTCAGCCATGAGTTACTCCTATCAAGTATCCAAGTCACTATTCAACAACAAGTTCAAGATAGTGGTGGGTGGCAACTATACCACTGATGCAAGTGTCGACGAGAGTTTTGCTGAAAATCTCTTCAGTGATGTCTCTTTTGAATATACGCTAAAGCAGACCAACAATCTTACAATGCTTGCCAAGCTGTATCGTCATCTCGGCTATGAGAGCATACTCGAGGGTGAGGTGACAGAGACCGGCGTCGGTTTTGTGATGAAGCGTCGCCTTGCCAACCTTCGCCGTCTCTTCAATGTAAGATGGGGAAACCGTAAGCCGCGGGTAGAGGCTGTGGAAGAGAAGGACAGTACAAAGATAGTAACCGAGCGCGACACGCTCAATAGGGAAGAACCCGGTAAATAGTGGAAAGATGAAATCACAGCAACGTCATATATCCTGCAGCATCATGCTTTTGTCAGCTTTCTTTGTAATGCTGATATCCTCTTGCTCCACTACCAGGCGGCTTGAGGAAGGAGAGACGCTATACACAGGCGTCAAGGCCCTTAAGATTGTGCCTACAGACAAGGAGAAGTTGCCCGATGGACTGATTTCGAATGTCAAGGAGGCCATAGACGTGCCCCCCAACAATCCGATGCCGTTTCTTTCCCCCTACTATCGCACCCCCTTCCCGATTGGCTTGTGGGTATACAACAACTGGAATGACTCGGCCAAAGGATTTAAGGGATGGCTGTATCGCAAATTAGTGGCGCAGCCCGTCCTGATTTCCGATGTGAAGGCAGAAGAGAGAGTGAAGATGATTGAGAATATCCTTGCCAACAACGGTCACTTCGGCTCAACGGCCACTTACGATATACTTTACAACAAGAAAAATCCTAAGATGGCGAAGATTCTGTATAAGGTAGATGTTTCAGCCGCTTATCCCATTGACTCGATTATCTATCTTAATGATGAGTCAGACCCGCTTTGCCATTTCATCGACTCCGTAGCCCGGCGCAGCAATTATCTGAAAGTCGGTGAGACCTTCTGCGTCGATTCTCTTACTACGGAGCGCGTGCGTATCACCAACTCCCTTCGCAATCGCGGTTATTACTATTTCAAGCCTGAATATCTCGAATATGAGGCCGATAGTCTTATCACTCCGCATGCCATAGCCTTGCGTCTCGCCCTTGCGGATAATATGCCCGACATAGCCCGTCGCCGTTTTCGCACCGGCAATGTATATACCACGTTGATGCGTCAGAGCAAGCGTCAGCCGGGCACTCCCGACACACTTGAGATGAAAAGGGGAGAGCTTATAGTGATGCGGCCGCAGAGAGTGCGTCCGAGCATGATATCCGACTGTATCACTTTCCGCGAAGGAAGATATTTCTCCGTGCGCAATATGGACCAGACGCAAAACCGCCTGTCGCGCCTCGGAATATTCGGAAGTATCAATATCCAGCCCGTGCCGGTGGATACCTCCGCCTCCAATCCGGTGATGGATGTCTATGTCACCTGCCAGTATGACCGACCCATCGAGGCCTCCATAGAGGTAAATGCCTCATATAAGTCCAATTCATATCTCGGTCCGGGTGTGATTCTCGGTCTTACGCATCACAATCTTTTCGGCGGAGCGGAGAAACTGTCGATTCAACTTACCGGTGCCTATGAGTGGCAGGTGGGTGGCGGTGCTCATCGCTCCCTCTTCAATTCATACGAATTCGGGCTTACCGGCTCGCTGGCCTTCCCGCGTCTGTTGGCTCCGCGATTTATACGCCGACGCAACCGTGAGCTCAACTGGACTACGATCTCACTCAGCGCTGACCTTCTCAATCGTCCGCATTACTTCAAGATGGCGCAGTTTAATGCCGGCATCACGTATGAATGGCATCCCACGCGCAACGTGGTCAACCAGCTGACGCTCTTCAAACTGACTTACACCAAACTGATGTACACCACTGCGGAGTTTGACTCCATCATGAATCTCAATCCGTCAGTGGCGTTGAGTTTTCAGAGCCAATATATCCCGCAGTTAAGCTATACTTACACTATAGATAAATTCTTGGAGAGAGAGCGCATCAACGGCATCAATTTCACAGCCACCTTTACCGAGGCGGGCAATCTCTTTGACGGCATCTATAGGATGTGTGGAGTGAAGGGGGAGAAGAAGCTCTTCGGCACGCCCTTCTCGCAGTTTGTCAAAGGCACGGCTCAGGTAGTGTATTCACGCCGTCTAATACGCGGTTCCGACCAATGGCTTGTCTCGAGAATCATGATAGGCGCCGCACATGCCTATGGCAATTCGAAGGAGGTGCCCTACGCCGAGCAATTCTATATCGGTGGCGCCAACTCTATCCGTGCCTTTACGGTGAGAAGCTTAGGTCCGGGCAGTTATAGGCCGCCGGAGGATATGGTGAACGGCTATTTCGACCAGACCGGTACGTTTAAGTTGGAACTCAATACGGAGTATCGTTTTCCGATAGTCAGTGTGCTGCATGGAGCCGTCTTTTTGGATGCGGGCAATATCTGGTTGCTGAAGAATGACCCATTGCGTCCGGGTGGTCTGTTGAGGGCTAAGACCTTCTTCAAGGATCTGGCGCTCGGCACGGGAGCCGGATTGCGCGTAGACCTCGGTATGATAGTGATACGCGGCGACCTCGGCTATGGCCTGCATACTCCATACAGCAACGGTACAGGCCATTATTTCAACGTAGCCTTCAAGAAAGCCTTTGCGTTCCATCTCGCCATCGGCTATCCCTTCTGATATGCCGCTATGAAGCCCTATTCACGTCGCGAACTCCTCGGACTGTCAGTGTTGGCCATCTTATGCATCCTTTGCCTCACTTTAGGACTGCTGGCCAGAAAAGGTGTTTTTACAACACATCAATCAGAGTCACAATTGGGTGTAGAGAAGGAGGTCAATGTCCCCGATACGCAAACTGCCACCGATTCCAATAAATTTCAAACGTCCGTTCGGAAGAAGTCATCCCGGACGAAATCGTCCAAAAGGGGCGGTATGTCCAGAAGGAACGGTACATCCAAAAGGGCAACGGAGGGTAAAGATGCGGTAACAGTCAATAATAGGGATATGCTCGGGGATACGGTGCCCCGGTAGTCCGGATGAAAAAATAGAGGATGTGACTTTGATGAGTCACATCCTCTTTAGATTTTTTAGTCTGATTTCAGCTCTGCAAAACTGCTTCGCGCTGTTGGAGAGCTTTCCAATCTTCTGCTTTTGTTAATATAACACCGGAGATTAAGACAATGTTTTAAAATACAGTGTTTTTAACATTTTTTATATGCCGAAGTAGGACTGCTCTATTGGAAAGAAGCTCTCTGAGAAATATCGGTTAGCGGTTTGCGCGCTTGCGTTCTATCTCGTCGAGGATTATTTTGCGCAAGCGGATATGATGAGGAGTGACCTCCACATATTCATCCTCCTTGATATATTCAAGCGCCTCCTCGAGAGAGAACACTACCGGCGGCACGATATGAGCCTTGTCATCAGCACCGGAAGCACGCATGTTGGTGAGCTTCTTTGACTTTGTGACATTCACCACAATATCATTATCCTTGGCATTTTCGCCCACCACCTGTCCGGCGTATACTTCCTCCTGCGGGAAGATGAAGAAGCGTCCGCGGTCTTGCAGTTTGTCGATAGCGTAAGCGTAGGCAGTGCCCGCTTCAAGAGCTATCAGAGAGCCGTTGGTGCGACGGTCGATGTCTCCTTTCCAGGGTTGATATTCCAGAAAACGGTGAGCCATAATAGCCTCTCCGGCCGTACCGGTAAGGATATTGTTGCGCAGGCCGATAATGCCGCGTGAGGGGATGGTGAATTCGATGTTGATGCGGTCATTCTGAGTCTCCATGCTGACGATCTCACCCTTGCGACGTGTCACCATATCAATCACCTTTGAAGAATATTCCTCCGGCACATTTATGGTAAGCGCCTCTACGGGTTCACACTTTACGCCATCTATCTCTTTAGTGATGACCTGAGGCTGGCCTACCTGCAGTTCGTAGCCCTCACGACGCATGGTCTCAATAAGAATAGAGAGATGCAGCACGCCGCGTCCGAATACAGTCCATTTATCTTCCTGCTCTCCCTTTTGCACACGGAGGGCGAGATTGCGGTCAAGTTCCTTTTCGAGACGCTCCGCAATATGACGGGAGGTGACAAACTTACCGTCCTTGCCGAAGAAAGGCGAGTCGTTGATGGTAAATGTCATGGACATGGTGGGCTCGTCGATGGCGATACGGGGGAGGGGCTCCGGATTTTCGAGCAATGAGACAGTGTCGCCAATCTCGAAATTGTCGAAGCCGACGATGGCACAGATATCTCCGGAAGATACTTCCTGCACCTTCTTGCGTCCCATACCTTCGAATGTGTGCAGCTCCTTGATGCGCTGCTTGATGACGGAGCCATCTTTCTTGCAGAGGGCCACGTCCATACCTTCACGAAGTGTGCCACGATGCACGCGTCCGATAGCGATACGGCCTACGTAAGATGAGAAGTCGAGACTGGTGATGAGCATCTGCGGGTCGCCCTCTATTTGGGTAGGAGCGGGGATATGGTCGATGATGGCGTCGAGCACTGCGGTGATATCTTCGGTGGGTTTACGCCAGTCGGTCGACATCCAGTTCTGTTTGGCAGAGCCGTAGATGGTGGGGAAGTCAAGCTGCTCTTCAGTAGCGTTGAGGTTGAACATCAAGTCAAATACCATCTCGTTGACCTCATCCGGTCGGCAGTTGGGCTTATCCACCTTGTTGACAACGACAACGGGTTTGAGTCCCATCTGAATAGCCTTTTGGAGCACGAAGCGGGTCTGTGGCATCGGTCCTTCAAAAGCATCCACGAGCAGCAGGCAGCCGTCGGCCATATTGAGCACGCGCTCCACTTCGCCGCCGAAGTCAGCGTGTCCAGGAGTGTCGATAATATTTATTTTAGTACCCTTATAATTGATGGAGACATTTTTAGAAAGAATAGTGATGCCTCGTTCGCGTTCCAGGTCATTGTTGTCGAGTATCAGTTCGCCGGTGGTCTGATTGTCGCGGAAGAGGTGTCCGGCGAGAAGCATTTTGTCTACTAAAGTGGTTTTGCCATGGTCTACGTGAGCGATGATGGCGATGTTGCGAATATTCTGCATAAATCAGCTTGATTGTTACCCGTTTTTGCATTCCGTATGTCGGAATATGAAGGGCGTGTATGTCTTATTCAGTCTTTAAATTGCAAAGTTACAAAAAAATGCTGAAAAACAGATTATGTAATGGGCTGTATATGCAAAAAGAGCCACACATCGCGATGATGTGCAGCTCCTTTTATCTTTTTTGATGAGTGTCGTCTTAAGCTTTCTTGACGTGACGCTCTTTGATGCGAGCCTTCTTGCCGGTGAGGCCACGAAGGTAATACAATTTAGAGCGACGCACCTTACCATACTTGTTGACAGTGATGCTCTCAATGAAGGGAGACTCGATGGGGAAGATACGCTCCACGCCGATACCGTCGGAGATTTTACGTACGGTGAAACGCTTTTTGTCTTCGTGTCCGCTGATGCGAATTACGACACCGCGATACTGCTGGATACGCTCTTTGTTACCCTCTTTGATACGATAAGCCACTGTGATAGTGTCACCGGGGCCAAACTCATCAAACTGCTTTTTGGGAGTGGCAAAAGCCTCTTCCGCAATCTTAATCAGATCCATTTCTTTTATTATAATTTATTGACAGGCAATGTAATAAGTTTCCTTTAAGCGCCCACTCATCGGGCTCACCTTATCAGAGATTGCGCAATTCGACCGCAAAGATACAATATTTTCGCGAATTGCGCAAGAAATTTATTTATATTCTGAAGGGGACGCTGCGGATTACACGTACGGGCACTTGTGTATCGTGCATATATCCCGGACGCCAGTGAGGCATGTGCTCGAAGATGCGCACGGCTTCCTTG
Organism: uncultured Sangeribacter sp.; assembly: GCA_964456155.1. Taxonomy (GTDB): domain Bacteria; phylum Bacteroidota; class Bacteroidia; order Bacteroidales; family Muribaculaceae; genus Lepagella. Next base: position 7,525 of record CAYVZJ010000051.1, on the reverse strand, counting down.
TCGAGCGACGCCTCCACACCGCGTATCACCATCACATGGCTTATGGAGCCGTTGGTATTCACTACAAAAGAGCATGTGACGCGCCCTTGCACACCGCGATTGTAAGCCGCTTGAGGATAATGACGCTCACGGTTGATATATTCCACCAGTTTGTTGTCGCCACCGGGAAATTCCGGCTTGCGGGTCACGTAATCGTATTCGTATACCTCGATATACGTTCTTGCCCCGTCAGTGCGAGTCTCGACACCCACACGACAAATCTGAGACGTGGCTGCCGGACAAAACAGCAGAATTATTAATATAGTAAGAAACGTTGAGACGCTTTGGAAAACTTTCATAAAAACTCCTTATCATTGCATTCACACCTTACATACTTCAATTACTCCGAAATCACTTCAATTACTCAGAGGTGAAATATTGCGAGGTGCTGACCTTAAAATCGGGCTTAATGCGTTGCAAATTTAAAGAGTTTATTTCTGACATACAATACCGCCGGGAGTTATTACCGCAGATTTATTCTTTTTTAACATTTTGCAGACGGGATAGGCGAGGATGAGTATAAAAATATCTCACAAATGTAATAGAAGCGGTGAGATTACGTTATTATCTTGTATGAGAAGTTTTCATTATCTCCGTATGGCGCTGGCATCAGCTGCTATCTCCCTGTCTTCGGCTCTATTGCATGCAGAGACAGGCTCAACGTCATACGATTTTCTCAACATTCCCACCTCTTCTCACGCCTACGCGCTGGGAGGCACCGGCATTGCAGTCATCGACGATGACGTAGCCCTTGCCGACCAAAATCCGGCGCTTCTCGGTCCGGAAATTGAGAAGCAGTTCAGCCTGGGGTACATGCTATATATGGGCTCCGGCAATTTTGCATCTCTGCGCTATGGTATGGCAGCCGGAGAACATGGCGCATGGGCAGCCGGAATACGCTATCTCAATTACGGCAAACTGACCGAATTTGACCAGTCAGGTGTCGAGGGCGGCAAATTCTCGCCTACAGATATGGTATTTGAGGGCACGTATTCCCACGATATATCCTCTCGCTGGAGAGGAGGTATCAATCTCAACCTGATATATAGCCATTATCATATCTATTCAGCCTTCGCCATTGGCGTAGACCTCGGTGTGAATTATTATGACGAAGATCACGACCTCTCCTTTTCGGCTGTCATCAAGAATGCCGGTGGTCAGGTGAAGAGATTTCATGATGCCTACAACCGCCTGCCTTTCGACGTGCAACTCGGATATATGCAAGGCATAGGAAATTCGGCATTTGCCGTAGCGATTACAGCCACGCATCTTACGCGCTGGAATCTGCCCTATTACGTGCATCCCAAGAATGAAGAGGGTGATGCGGCTGTCTTGAAATCCAATTTCATATCCAATTTTTTCCGACATCTCACCTTCGGCCTGCAATATCAGCCGTCTGAAAAATTCTATGCCGCTTTGGCTTATGATTATAAGACGGCATCTGATATGTCTACCTATAGCCGCAATTTCTTCAGCGGATTTTCCGTGGGTTTAGGTTTGAGGGTAAGAGGCTTCGGCTTCGGGGTGAGTTACGGCATGCCGTTCAAGACCGGCTCCACGCTGATGCTCAATATCAACTGCAGTCTTGCAGAGTTGATGAATTAAGCAAACAGCTAACAGCTAACAGTATACAGTGAATCATATAAAGAGGACACGCCGGAGCTGTAACCCCGGCGTGTCCTCTTTATACTAATCAGGCTCGTATTACACGAGATTGACTACTATCTCTTCATCATTGGGAGCAATCACGATCTTACCCTCGCGGCCGAGCCAGCCAAGAGCTGCCATGATTTCATCCTTTTTCAGTTTGGTGGCCTTTTTAATGCCTTTCATGCCGAGCATGCGGGTGTCTTGTGACTCAAGTGCCTTATACACTTCGCCTGCCCATGTGCCAATTAAATCGATTGTCATAATTTTCTTCTTTTAAGTTAATAAATTAATTTCTGACTTACGGACATTTCAGTCCGATGTTCTCAACATCACGGCGTGAATTTTCATGCATTTTCACACCTTATTTTTATAAGATTAACATTTAAAACAAAAAATTGTTATAATTTTAGCAATAAAAATGAAAAAATATGCCTAAAAAGAAAAAAACCGGTAAGAACTCACCTTCAATTGAGCAAATTGAGCCGCTGCATGGGCTGGTGGTGAAAAACACCGGCTCTGCATATCTTGTTGCTCTTGAAGACGGCACATTGTTGCCGTGTCGCATCAAGGGTAATTTCCGTATCAAGGGTATCCGCACCACCAATCCGGTAGCTGTGGGTGATGAAGTGGATATAACTCTGCAAGACAGCGACACACATTATATTACTGCCATCTCTCCGCGAAAGAACTATATAATCCGACGAGCCTCAAATCTTTCTAAGGAGAGCCATATCCTGGCCGCCAATATAGATCGAGCCATTCTTGTGGCCACCTTAAGCCATCCGGCTACACCCACCACATTCATCGACCGCTTTCTTGCTACGGCCGAGGCATACAGTATCCCTGCGATGCTCGTACTTAATAAATGCGATCTTTGGGATGTGGAGGATAAGGATCTTGCCGACGCTGTAAAATATCTGTATGACTCTTTAGGCTATCCGACACTCTTTACATCCGTGACTACAGGTGAGGGCATCGAAGAGCTCAGGGATGCTACATCGGAGGGCATATCACTGCTGGCCGGTAATTCAGGCGTAGGCAAATCGTCGCTTATCAATCGTCTGGCTCCGGAGGCAAATCTTCGCACGGGAGATATCTCTTCGACCCACGACACGGGTATGCACACCACGACCTTCTCCGAGATGGTGACGCTTCCTTCCGGCGGTCGACTGATAGACATACCCGGTGTAAAAGGGTTTGGAGTGATAGACTTTGACCCTCATGAGGTGTCTCATTTCTTCCCGGAAATCTTCAAGGCCGGACTCGAATGCAAGTATGATGACTGCCTGCATAAAGGCGACTCGCCGGGTTGTGCGGTAATTAAGGCAGTAGAAGATCAGCGCATAGCTCAAAGCCGCTATCAGTCGTATCTCTCCATTCTTGAAGAGGCTTCAGAAGCAGCCGGAGCCGACAAATACCGAAAAGCGTATTAAGACGTAACAATTCGGTAGTGGAAAGGAATTATAAGGTCTTAGAGGTCGGAGAGAAGGTGCTCCAGTTCGATGGCAGAGATTTTCACTTTCAGTTCGCCGTCGCGTGCCACGGAGATATTTCCGGTCTCCTCACTTACTATGATGCAGACAGCGTCAGTGACCTGACTCATGCCTAAGGCGGCGCGATGACGCAAGCCCAACGCCTTGGAGATATTCATGTCATGGCTCACCGGCAGGATGCATCCCACAGACATTATACGGTGGTGAGCCACAATCATTGCTCCGTCGTGCAGCGGAGAGTTTTTAAAGAATATATTCTCGATAAGTCGGGTGTTTATATCCGCATCTATTATGTCTCCGGTCTTTTCATAGTCAGTGAGAGGCATCTTGCGCTGCAAGACTATCAGCGCACCCGTCTTCGACTTTGACATGCTCATACATGCATAGACTACTGCCATCACCTTCGAGTGGTCTTTTTCCTCCTCGGTGTCTCCATGGCGGAAGAGGCGTCGTATGCCGTTCAGACGTCGTTGCGACCCTAAGTCTATCAGGAAGCGTTTTATCTGGTCCTGGAATATTATCACAAGGATAATAAGACCGATGCTCATGAACTTGTCGAGGATGGTGCCGGTAAGGCGCATGTTGAGCACCTCGGAGGCCACCACCCAAAGCACTATGAAGAGCAAGACACCGAAAAAGAGACTCAACGTGCCCGAACGTTTCATCATCCGGTAGACGTAATAGAGTATCATTGCCACCAGCAATATGTCGATGACATCCTTTATGCCGAAGCTCATCATAGTCCCAATAAATTTAAATAGAGTTGCACGGTCTGCTTCCCTTCTCTGACGTCATGCACCCGGATAATGGAGGCTCCTCGCTCCAGCGCTGCCATATTAAGGGCGACAGTGCCCGGCAGACTCTCCTCGGGAGTGATGGCCAGAGAGCGCCATATCATCGACTTGCGCGAAAGGCCGGCGAGCACCGGCATGCCCGTGCGTGCAAAGACTTCCATCTCACGCAGCAGACGGAAATTATCCTCCGTGGTTTTGGCAAAGCCGAAGCCCGGGTCAAGTATAATGTCAGCCACTCCCATGTCTCGCAGACGGTCAGCCTTGAAGAGCAAGTCGGAGAATACCTCAGCCACTACATCGTCATAGTCGGTGAGTTGTTGCATGGTCTGAGGTGTGCCGCGTGTGTGCATAAGCACGTAGGCTACCTTGAGATCAGCTACCGTCTGATACATATCAGCATCCATGTCACCTCCGGAGATGTCATTGATGATATCCGCCCCATACTCTTCGACGCTTAGGCGTGCGATCTCGCTGCGGAAGGTGTCTACAGAGATGACGGCATCCTCTCCGGCTACTTCCCTTACGGCACGCAGAGCGAGCTCGACGCGTCGCCACTCCTCTTCCGTAGAAACTTCCGGCGCACCGGGACGTGTGCTGTAACCTCCGATATCAAGAATGTCAACGCCGTCTTCGAGCATTTGCTCTATGCGTCGGCAGACAGCCGGCTCGTCTGCATTGCGGCTGCCGCTGAAGAATGAGTCGGGGGTGGAATTGACAATACCCATCACAAGAGGACGGTCGATTGTCAGCAGTCGACCTCCGCATCCAAGTGTGGCCGGCTCGTGGTCCGGACCCCACATCACTTCTTTTTTATCAGGCGGTAAATACATATCATTGACAAAGATAATAAAGAGATAAGAAAGATTAACATTTTTTGTGAAAAAATGTGTCAATATTTCATGGTGTTTGTCGTTTTATTCTAAGTTTTGTATTATATTTGTGTAATTTAACCAAACAAATCATATAAGGATGAATCGATTTTTACGCAACTTGCTCGTGTCGGCCGTGACACTGACAGCCATTTCTCCGGCTCTTGCTGAGAGTCCGGTGGCTCCGACAGTGCCCCGTGGCAGCTTCCACTGCTTCAGGGGTATGCCCGAGTCTGACATAAATTATGTTGAAAATTCGACGGCTTCGCACATATTCCGCATCGGCCCGAAGTTAGGTAACTCCAAGTGGGACAACACCGATGGTCACGACCTTCGCGAAGTGATCACTGAGGGCGATCTCAAGGTGCTGGTAATCATAGTTAATTTCCAGGACACAAAGTTCACTCAGGGTAAGGACGATCCGAATGCCCTGATCACGGAAATGCTCAACGGCGAAGACTTCACTTACCAGAACGCCACCGGTTCGGCAAATAATTTTTACCGCACCGTTTCCGCCGGACAGTTTAATCCTCATTTCGACATCTACGGTCCGGTGCAGCTTTCCGGCCGTTCAGTGGATTACGTCTCTCCCTCTTATACTCCCGAGACTAATCCGGACGGCTACTATTTTGATGAGACAAGCGGCACATACGTGCAGAAATATCCCGCTTCACGCGCTGTAGAAGAAGCCATACTCTCGCTTAAGGATGAAGTGGACTTCTCACAGTATGACTCCAACAATGACGGCTATGTAGACTTCGTCTATATGTTCTATGCCGGTAAGGGTGCTACTACCGGCGGTAACCGCAACACCACTATCTGGCCTCATGCCTTCACCCTGACAGCCGGTCTCGGTGCTCCCATCGAGCTTGACGGTGTGAAGATAGACCGCTATGCTTGCTCCGCAGAGCTCGGTTCCAACAACCGTCTCAGCGGTATCGGCACATTCTGTCACGAGTTCGGCCATGTGCTCGGTCTGCCGGATGTCTATGATACGGCTCACAACGGCTCGGTCAATGCCAACTTCACAGCCGGTCCTTTCTCATGCATGGATTCCGGCAACTACAACAACAACGAGCATACACCCCCCTTCTTCTCTTCATACGAGCAGTATAGCCTGGAGTGGATGCTTCCCACCACCGTCACCGGCGGCGGTCATTTCACCATGCTCCCGATGACAGCGCGTAAATTCGCTTATAAATTTGACACTTCCAACCCTCAGGAATATTTCCTCGTTGAGGCGCGCGATAAGAGCAGTCTCGACTATTATCTTCCCTGCCATGGTCTGGCTGTATGGCATATCGACTTCAATCTCGATATCTGGAATAAAAACACTCCCAACAACAACGATGAGCATCAGCGTATCGACCTTATTGAGGCTGATAATGACCGCAATGCTTCTTCGCGCGACGGAGACCTCTTCCCCGGTCTTTACGGTATATGCAGCTTCACGGAGAATATCTCACCGGCATTTAAAGACTGGTCTAACCGCACTACCGGCTATCGCCTGACGGAGATAAGCCGCAACATGGACGGTACAGTGTCTTTCTTCTGCGACTCATTTGCCGGAAATGAGATGGAAAATTCCGTCATCGCTGTTCCGGCTCTCGAACTTGTGGAGTCTACTCCCAACTCTCTTACTGTCCGCTTCCCGGCCATAGAGAATGCCGACCAATATTATGTTTCGGCTTTCCCGAAGGCAGAGTTTGACGGTACATTTATAGAGAAATACGTAGAGGGTTTCTATTACCTTCCCGTCGAGGCTGAAGACGGATTCGTCACAGTCACCATCTCCGGTCTTACCGAGGGAGAGACCTACGGTGTGCTGGCTTACGCCGCCAATAGTGCAAATGCATCCCGTATGTTGTCGCCGCTTTATGCGTCAGCAATGTCTGCCTCTTTTGAGAATGCCAAGACTGATGTATATGCCACAGCTACTGCCGATGAGACTCCCGGCACACTCATTTCATGGGTGCCCGTGCCTGAAGCCACCGGCTATGAGTTGACGGTAGTACGTCGCTCGGCAGCCGCTCCCGAAGAGGAAATCGCTCCCGAATACGTAGACTTCAAGGGCATGAAGATGCCGGAAGACTGGTCGTATGACGGCACGTATGACAATCGTGCGAAATATTGCGGCGTTGCTGCTCCGTCAGTCCAACTCGCTCATAGCGGTGCTTATCTCCGTTCCGGTATTTATGAGAAGCAGATCAAAAGCATTTCCTTCTGGGCGCGCAATAGATATGATGAAGACCTTTGTCATCTTGACGTCTATGGCATCAGCAAGGATGGTGATATGAAGCTTGTCACTACAATAACCGACCTGGACAATAACGGTAAGATACACACTGTCGACTTCCCGGCTGAGTGCAATGGCTTTAATATGGTGTATTTCTTCACATCCACCGGTCTTGACTGCAATATTGACGATATCAATATCGAGTTTGCCGATGCGTTTGTAGATCTCCCCGTAGCCGACATCGAGATTTCTCCGGTCACCGAGACCATGTCTGTAGTCACCGGTCTGGAGAGTGACACTCAGTATGTAGCTTACGTCACGCCTCTTCGTGGCGAGGAGAAGGGTCTTCGTTCACACGAAGTTATCTTCACTCCCTCTACGCTTGCAGTGAGTGGCGTAGATGAGGTAATTGACAGTGAGAATGATGGTGCGGCCTTTGCTCTG
>CAYVZJ010000050.1:0-20077 GCA_964456155.1 uncultured Sangeribacter sp. | reverse complement strand
GCACCTATCTCGCGAATACAGGAACAGCTCTTGATGTACTCGGAAAAATGCCATTTGTTACTAAGACCGGTTCTGAACTTGAAGTACTTGGCAAGGGAACGCCTCTCGTGTTTATTAACGGCCGACAAGTCCGCGACCAGTCGGAACTTGACCAGCTCGCATCATCAGATATTAAAAGCGTTGATGTGGTTACTTCGCCCGGTGCTCGGTATGACTCCTCGGTAAATGCTGTCATACGTATTACTACAATAACCCCGGTTGGTGAAGGCTTCTCTTTCAATGACCGTACAACAGTTGGCTACAAGCATTATGCCTATCTTTTTGAACAGGCTAATTTCAACTTTCGAAAAAATGGATTTGATCTTTTCGGCATGTTGAATTATGAAAACTACCGTGAGAGACCTCGTTTTGAAAATAGCACTGTGCAATATCTTCCGACGGGAACAGTATCACAGAGCAGCTATGGCAAGGATTTCACTAAATACCCTGTCTATGAGGGGAAAGTGGGTCTGAACTACAATTCCAATAATCAATACCTCGGTTTCTATTATGATTTTGCATACCGACCTGCGACTGGCAACAGTTCCTCTTTTACTTCAAGACTTCTTAACAATGCTCTTGAAGATGAACTTAATTATCTCGGAACGAGTCAAAGACACAATCGACAGCATCTTCTGAGTGCCTACTACACTGGAACTTTAGGCAAATGGCAGCTATCTGCTAATTTTGACGCTATGTGGCAGATAAACAATCGCTCTACTAATGAGAGTGAAATTTCATCTTATAATCCTGAGCGCGTATTCGATACTGATAATGATGTCAACAATAGATTATTAGCCGGGAATATTTCCGCATCTTTCCCGGTTTGGAAAGGAGAATTGCGCTTCGGCTCTGAGATAAGTGATATTTTCCGTAGGGACATCTATCTTTCAGATGCGGAGTTCATCACTGACAATGATACCAAAATCAAAGAAACCACCTATGCTCTTTTTGCCGAGATGTCGCAGACATTCGGAAAAGTATCTTTGTCAGCCGGACTCCGTTGGGAATACACCGATTCCCGCTATTTCCTTTGGGGGGAGAAAAAAGATGAACAAAGCCCTAATTATAATAATCTTGCCCCAAGTGCCTCCGTTTCGTTCCCAATAGGTAAGGTGTCGACGAATCTTTCCTATGCACGTAAAACGACACGTCCCGCATTTGAACAACTGAGCAGCGCGGTCAGATACCTTGACCGATACAGTTATGAATCCGGCAATCCCAATTTGAAGCCGATTTATCGTGACTACGTCTCTTTGTCAGGGTCATGGCGCGATATTGTGGTGGAACTTACATATTATTCCACAAAGAATTATTTCATGTGGCAGACCAGGCCTTACCCCGGTGATCCCAATATCACATTGTTGAAAATTGAGAATATGCCGAGATACAACACTTTTGAAGCCTTCGCCAACTATTCTCCATGTTTCTTCTCTATATGGAGACCTACATTTATGGCAGGGGTAATGGCACAGGATTTCAAACTCATGCACAATGGCATTGAAATGAAAATGGACAAGCCTTTGGGTGTTTTCCGTTTCAACAATGCGATTCATCTGCCCTGGGATATATGGCTTAATGTTGATTTCTCGGCACAGACATCCGGTAACGGAGATAATGTATATATCAAAAGCCGTTGGAACTGTGACTTAGGATTATATAAATCTTTTGCAAAAGATACATGGAGCGTGAAACTTCAACTCAATGATGTTTTCAACACCTACCGTCAACAAATAATCTCATACGACGCTCTGAGTGCCATGAGTGTAAATAAAATTTACGATACCCGCGATTTGTCCCTTACAATACGCTACAACTTCAATGCAGCGCGCTCTCGATTCAAAGGTCGCGGTGCCGCAAATTCCGAAAAGGACAGATTTTGAAAACAAATATATTCATGCAAGGAGTGGAAGCTCTCGTGAGTGATCTCATATGCACTTTCGGACACCGCTTAGGGTGTCTTGGGGTCAGGCTTTGTATTTGGCGCATTTGGGGGAGTAGGCGAGGGTGATTATGTGGCCTTCGGAGAGGTAGCTGTAGAGCGACATCGGCAGGGTGGTGCCGTCTTGCAGGCGGATTGCGGCTTCACCGAAGGGTGAGGGAGCGTCCTTTTTCAGCGGGCCGGGATGCTTGCAGATCTCCGGCAGGCGTATGAGCTGTATATTTGCGCGGAAATCGAGACCGGGGATGAGGGCTGCCTTATAGAGAGCCTCCTTGCATGTCCATGCGAGGACGTTGAGCTCTACATTTTCGGCATCAATCATGGCGAGCTCCTTTTCAGAGAGGAAACGTTCGCGAATCTTGAGCACCTGGTCGCGGTCTCTACACTCGCAGTCGATGCCCATGGCCGTGCGTGTATTAAACTTGGTCAGGTCGGCTTCCGGAGTACGTGGTAGTTGGGCGATGCAGAGGAAACGCTTTGTGTGGGTGACGCTGATGCGCTGCTGACTGTCTTCAAGCAAAGGCGCGCCGTTGCTATCGTGCTCGATAATGCGGAAACGGTCTTTGCCATTCTCCCCATATACCTGCAGAGCAAGCTGCAGCCACACAGAGAGCGGTTTGTCATCACCACCACAAATCTCCTCCACCTGTATGCCGGCAGGTGTCTTATGATTCCAGTATATAAACTCAGTCTCCATTCTTATTCTCCTTATTATTTTCAGCAGCAGGATGATTGACAGTCACCTTGACTTTCAAAATACGGTGCCGCTCCATCTTGAGTACTTGAAGGGTGAGCGGTCCGCAGTGGAGCACTTCCTTCGGTGAAGGGAAATCACCCTTTATTGCCAGAATGAGTCCGGCGAGAGTTTCCGCTTGCTCCGGATCTCCAAGTTCATCTTCCTCTATATCTAAAATTCGGCAGAAGTCGGTCAAAGAGGTTTTGGCCTCAAAAATGTAAGTATCAGGGGCTACGAGGCGATACATAGACGACTTGTCATCATACTCATCGTCTATCTCACCTACTATTTCCTCGATAAGGTCTTCGAGCGTGACGATACCTGAGGTGCCACCATATTCATCCACGACGATAGCGATATGTATGCGTTTGAGGCGGAATTCTTCGAGCAGAGCGTCTATCATCATTGACTCCGGCACGAAGAAGGCCGGGCGGATGAGAGTCTGCCAGCGGAAAGAATTGTCGCGCTTGCCGATATAGGGGAGTAAATCCTTGGCATAGAGAATACCGCGTATAGTGTCTTGTGAAGTGTCATATACCGGGATGCGGCTGTATCCGGAGTCAATGACAATCTTCATTGCCTCGTTCCAGTCTGTGTGATATTCTATAGCAGTGACATCTACGCGGGATATCATCACATCACTGACCTCCTTCTCGCCAAACGTGAGTATGCCTTCGAGCATCTCCTTCTCCTGTCCCTCCTTGAGGTCGGATATTTCGAGGGCTTTTTCCAGATCGTCGGTGGATATATCGGTATCCTTTTTAACCACGATACGGTTCATTACCTTCGTGCTTTTGACCATTATACGCGCCACGGGTGAGCATATTTTGTAAAGCAAAGTGACGTAGGGCGAGGTTTTAAGTGCCCATGCCAGAGTGCGTCCGCGAGCCACCAGTTTCGGAAAAATCTCCCCGAAGAGGAGCAGAAGGAAAGTCAGGAAGACTGTCTGCACTAAGAAATTGACAACTTCGGAATTGAATTCAGCGACTTGATTGATAGCGAAGGTGAGCAACACTACCATCGTGATATTTACCAGATTGTTGGAAATAAGGACAGTGGCAAGAAGTTGCTCGCTGTGAGTGAGCAGCCGGAACGCTTTGCGGGCTTCGGGGCGTTCGTCTTCCTCCAGGTCTTCAATCTGGCTGCTGTCAAGGCTAAAATATGCGATTTCACTTCCGGAAACGAATCCGGAAATAAGCAGACAGCAGAATGCAATAACAATAATGATAGACCATGCCACCCATCCCGTCTCCGGAGCATGAAAAGTGAGCATGGATTGAGCCGTAGAGGCGATAAGAGTAATAAGTGATAATGCCGGACTTGCCGGCAAGGGGTCTATGTCCATTAAAGACTGAGATTGGTTACGCCTACAAATTTAATACATTATGCGGGATTATGCAAATTCCACCTTTTCGATTTTTTTCTCTTTGATATACCAGAGCCATCCCTCGGCGCTCTTGAAATGTCCGGTATCGAGGAGCATTCTCATATAGTGTCTCACCTGGCGGCGGTGAGCACTGTTCTTTTCAGAGGTGCCTGTTTTGTAATCAACAACGATGACATGGTCGTCAGGAGTGACAAGAAGTCGATCCGGGCGATAGCGCTCTTGACCGGGAGAATAGATAGGCCGCTCATTGATGACGCGCAGTGTGCCGTCAAACCAATGCGTCTCTCGAGTAGCTTCGAGCGCATCAGTCAGCATGCTCAGCATCTCAGCCGCTTCGGGAGAAGTGATATGGCCGCGCAGCCGTGCTCGGGTAATTGCACCGGGTAGATCCTCATATGTGAAAGTGCGCTCTAATATGGAATGTATCAGCGTTCCCTCCGACATAGGGTCAAGCGTATCTTCGTCTCCGGGTTTGGGGGCAAACGACTCTTCCTCTACAAACTGCAGCAACGTTCTGTCGGCATTTATATAATATCCCGTGATTTCCCGGAAGTTGGTCTTTTCCTCGTTCTTGGCCATTAGTTTGGCGACACGCCGGGCTATCTCCTCCCGGGTAGGCTTGATGCCGTAATGTATACCCTCGAATTCTATCGGTTCGTCAAGATGCAGGGTGTCAATAAAGATATCCTTCTCACCGGCCGGAGCAATCCATTCAGCAACATCATGTTTCAGATATTTGGCTAATTTCCCGGCTATATCGGTATCATTGTCATCATTAGATTTTTTCTTACTCTTAGCATATCCGTTGGAGAGGATATACAGTTCGCTCACTGCTCTGGTGAAGGCTACGTATGCCTTGTTGAGATTATCCGTGAGTACCATCCGGCATTCCTCCGTCCAGAGGTCGCTGAAAGGTGCGGGAGCATCCTCGCTGGTAAGCGAAGGCATCGAGATAAGTTCGGAAGAGACTTCCACGGGGAGGAATTCCGGTAGCAAGTGTGCAAACTTAAAATCCGTCGGCACTTTGGTCCATTTCCAGGGAGCATTCTGTGAGCCCGGCTCAAGTGAGAGTTCGATGTCGGGGAGTATGACGCATTCAAATTCCAATCCTTTGGACTTGTGGATGGTCATGATGTTGATAGCGTCCGTATCTTCGGGTGAAGAGATGGATATGTTTTGACCCTTGTGATCCCACCAGCCGAGGAAGGAGGCAATGTCGGCCACATAGGTAGCCGCATAGTCGAGCACGGCGTCTTGCAAGGCAGCCAGGAAGGGGGTATCTTCCACATGTCCGCCTCCCGGCTCACCGTTGTGTAGAAACATATTGATGATAGCCTCAACAAGAGCCGGCAGGGTAGTGGCCTGCATGTGAGAGACCATGTTGGCCAGCTCTTCATCCTGTCGGGCATTGTTGAGAAACTGACTTACTCTTTCAGACAGAGGGAGATCGGTATGCGCATTGGAATAAAGAGTAAACTGTGTGGCAATAGAATGCCAGGGTGTCTGTTTGGTCTCTTCGATTTTAACTTCCTCTTCTCCCTCGCCGGGATAGTATATGCTTTCAGCCAGTGAGCGCAAAGCGGAGATTACCACCTGCACAGCCTTATTCGATTTCAGTTGAAGGGATTGCTCGCTGATGAAGCGCAGTTGCTCCTGGTCATCATCCATCGCGGCATTGTAATCCATCAGTGAGTCAATGATTTCAGTGCTCACCCTATTTGTATTGCAGAGAATGGCGATATCCTTCTGACGGTAGCCACGTGCGATTAGCTCCGATATCATCGGGCCAATGACGTCATACTTATTATTCTTATCGAATTCGATGCCGAGGGAAGCAGACTTTGTCTCGTAAGGCACCCATTCCACATAGCCTCGCTCAAGAGAATTCTGAGGCTGCTGCACCGCTCCTTTGTAGAGATCTCCGAGCAGATAGGAGAAATCTTCATGAAATCTGCGGAAGATATAATTGTTAAACTGGACGATGCGTAAGTCAGAACGCCAGTTGGAATTCTGTTCAATTCTCTCACCGCATATATTCATCTCCTCGTTGGGGAAAGTAGCCGGCACCTTCTCAGTGATAATCGACGGGTCGGCATTGCGGAATCGGTAGATGCTCTGCTTGGCATCGCCTATAATCAGATTGTCATATCCGTGAGCCATGCTCTCCTTAAGCAGAGGTCGGAAATTCTCCCACTGCAGCAGAGAAGTATCTTGAAATTCATCAATAAGGAAATGATGGATATGCGTGCTGAGTCGCTCGTAGATAAAGGGCACCTCGCCATCCTCGATTATACGGTTGAGAATGGTATTGGTGTCGGCGAGCACCATAGTGTTGTTAAGTTCCAGGAATTCCCGGATGTTTTCTCTGAAGCGATATATCAAGGCTACGTAAGGCAAGATTTTACGTATCGGATGCCAGACATCCCACCCCGGTTGTCTGAAAGCGATAATCCATTTCCCGTATGCTTCTGTCATCTTGTTGTAAGCCTCTGTAATCGTTTGCAGCTGTGAAGGTGAGAGAGCAGCGCTTCCAATTTTATTGACGGGACTCTTACGGCCGGTGAGTTCTTCCCATGCGTAGACCGCAGTGGAGTCGGCATATTTGCCGGTGATTTTGCGAAGCGTAGGGATAGCGCCTTTTCTGCCGATATCGGTGACGCCCTTTGGTGAGAAACGCGAATAGAGTCTTAAGAGCTCTTTGGCGGCCTGACGAAGTTCGGAGAAGGCCGCGTCTATGGCCGGGCGGAAGTGACCATCTATTTTTTTGTAAGAGTCAGATAGATTTCCGGTGTTGGCAAAAAAACTTTCAGCAGCGGGCCAGAATTTTTTGAAGTCTTCTTTATCGATGTTTTGTGCGCTCTCCTTAAGTCTCTGATATAGAGTTTTTGATCCGAAATTAGAGCTGATGCGGCGATTTTCGATTTTCCAATCCTCTTCCTTTGACATAGATTGATACACGAGAATATTGAGCCAGAATTGTGTCTCCTCGTCGAGGTTGGAAGTCATATAGTCATTAATCATCGTATCGACACCCACGGAAGAGACATAGTCGGTCTCTATCTCCAGATGATATCCGTCGGGCAAATCAGCCTCGTAAGCAAATGTGCGGAGGATGGTCTGGAAAAACGAGTCGATAGTGGATACGTTGAAATTGGAATAGTCGAGCAGCAGGAACTTAAGCGCCAGCGCGCAACGCTCGGCGATTTCGTGTCGAGAGACTCCGAACTCCTTGATAAAATCCTTTAGATAGTCTACTTTCTCCTCGGGCAGGTCGGTGCGCGACAGCGCGTGGAGTTTCTCAATGATGCGCTGTTTCATCTCGTTGGTGGCCTTATTTGTGAAAGTCACTGCGAGGATGTGAGAAAGAGCATCGGGGATGTCCTCGTATTCACGCAGGGTGGTCTTGCCATTCTCTTGCCGGGTGATGAGATGGCGGATAAAAGTGCGTGCCAAAGTGTAGGTCTTGCCGGAGCCGGCGGAAGCGCGTTGTAATGTCAGCATAAAATTGATTCTATATAATGAAGTATAATCTTCAAGCTATGGGTTATCCCTTTACTTTCGTATAGCCTAAAGTGGGGAGGAGTTGGCGTAGAGACTCTCTGCGGTCACCTTGCAGCAGTATCTCTCCGCCTCTTGCCGAACCGCCGCATCCCAGCCTTTTCTTAAGTGTAGATGCGAGCAAGTCGGACATCTTGATATGCGTGTCGGAGTCCGGATTAAATCCGGAAATGATGGTAGCCGGTTTTCCGGCTCTCCCTTTTTTCTCATAAAAGAGAGTCAGGGCAGGCTTGGTGTCGGCTGCTCCATTCTCTTCGGGATTTCCATTGCGGTTATTGTCAGCGGAGGGTTCTGCACCGTCAGTATCGTCGGATTGCGGAGTGTCGGAGCGTAGTCCGGCAAGTATGTTTTTCCAGTCGTCAGCCATTATGGTAGTCTTTTAAGAGCATCGTTGACATCATTAGCGCGTGCGGTAAGATTGCCGTTAGCGTCAATGATAAAGAAAGCCGGCAGTGAGGGTATCATATAATCTTGGGCAAGGCTGGCTGCCTCCTGTGGCGAACCACCGTAAAGGGTGGCCCAGGGTAAGTTTTTCGCAGCATTGCGCCATTGCAGCCTATCCTTATCCAATCCTATCTGATAGACTTTAAACTTACCTTGCTCGCTGCGAGTACGCAAGCGAGCGTTGATGGCCGGAGTCTCGGCATCAGAAAGGTCGCAGAACATCAGAAGCGTCGGTATGTTACCCACGTATTCCGACAACTTTATCTTATTTCCATCCTCATCCGGGAGTTCGATTTCTACAAGATTAATTTCAGGAGCTTCAATGACGGTGCGTTGTCCGCTACGGCTGCGTCGCTCCCTTCTCATACGGGAAGCGACATCTTCCAGGAGTGCGGTGCGCGGGTCATCGGGGCGGTATTGGCGGAAGGCTGTTGCGACGGCGGCAAAATATCGGTCGTCGCCATCCTCTCCGAAGAGTGATTTGGAGCCTACTACCTTAGTGAGGATATAGTAGCTTACCACGGAAGCGTGGCTGTTCTGTAAGTATTCAGAGTAGATATGTCGTTTGAACGAAGCGGTGGAGTCGGGATTTCCGGCCATAGGAGAGAAAGCTATGAGTTCCTTTTCAAATCTCTCCATTTGCTGAGCATTGTCAGAGCCTTCGAGCGTGAATTCCGTGGCGAAAGCGTTGGCCGGAGCTTTCAGTGTGACCGTCTCGATAGAGTCGATGGGAAAATATACATACTCGTTGCCGTATCGGAGTCGGAAAATCTCGGGCGCGGATGGCGCCGCGCGTTTGATTGAGAATTTTCCGGAGGAGGAAAGGCGCGCGGAGTCGAGTGGTATCCAGAAGCCCGCGTGGTCAGCCTTTTCGAGCACAATGCTGCCGCCATCAGCGTTTTCAATCTCACCCTTGACGGTAAAAGAGGGTTCGGAGCAAGCAGCCAAAGTGAGCAAAGCGGAGGCTGCAATGGAAGAAAAGAGATGGGAAATATGACGAGATTTCAGAAATTGTATTCTCATAAATTGGATTATTTCAAGTTTGGCATGAAAATTGATGCAAATATAATGAATTAAATCGAAATAAATCACTAACTTTGCAGATGATTTTCGCAGTAGGGCGTCAATCATGTGCCGCATGATAAAGCGTAGAATTGCGTTGTTTGGGAAATGTTGAGGTGAAACAATCGATTACGCAGAAAAGAGAAATATATTAATCAAACAAAAATCGACTCGAAGTCCGGGCAGGGAAGTAGCGAGACTATCTCCTGTTGCTGCGGTAGAGTCCAAAGACTTATGCTGAAACCAATCAAGAAGACCATTGACCTTGGCGACGGCCGTCAGATTACGATAGAGACGGGCAAGCTCGCAAAGCAGGCTGATGGCGCTGTAGAGGTGCGCATGGGCAACACCATGCTTCTTGCTACAGTATGTTCGGCCGCGGAGGCCAACGAGGGAGTGGATTTTATGCCCCTCACAGTAGAATACAAGGAGAAATACTCCTCAATCGGCCGTTATCCGGGCGGCTTCCTGAAGAGAGAGGGTCGTGCCAGTGATTATGAAATCCTGACTTCACGTCTCGTGGACCGCGTGCTTCGTCCGCTCTTCCCGGACAATTATCATGCAGAGACATTTGTCAACGTCACTATGTATTCCGCTGACGAAAACGAGGCTCCCGATGCCCTGGCCGGTATCGCAGCTTCTGCAGCGCTGATGTGCTCTGATATCCCCTTCAACGGTCCTATCTCCGAGGTGCGCGTAGCCCGCGTGGATGGTGAATGGGTGATCAATCCTACTTTCGAACAGATGGAACGTGCCGACATCGAGCTGATGGTTGGCGCCACTTACGACAATATCATGATGGTGGAGGGTGAGATGAACGAGGTCTCGGAGGCTGAACTCCTCGAGGCTCTCAAGGTGGCTCACGACGAAATCAAGAAGCATTGTCTTGCGCAGATGGAGCTCATGAAGGAGGCCGGCAAAGAGACAAAGCGTGATTATTGCCATGAGGTGAACGATGAAGCCCTTCGTGCTGACGTGCGTGAGAAGTGTTATGACAAGGCTTACGCCATCGCCCGCACCGGCAGTGCCGACAAGCAGTGGCGCAACGAGTCGTTCAAGGCCATCCGCGATGAATATATCGACAATCTCCCCGAAATGACGGAGGAGCAGCTCGAGCTTTATACTCCCGAGCAGCGCATCGCCATGGTGAAGCGCTATTATCATGATGTGGAGAAGGAGGCTATGCGCCGCTGTGTGCTCGATGAGGGTATCCGTCTTGACGGTCGAAAGACTACGGAGATACGTCCCATCTGGTGTGAGGTGGATTATCTGCCCGGTCCTCACGGAGCTGCAATCTTCACTCGCGGTGAGACGCAGGCTCTTGTAACTGCCACACTTGGCACTACCCTCGATGAAAAGATCGTGGATGATGTGCTCAATCAGAGCAAGGAGCGCTTCCTGCTTCACTACAACTTCCCTCCCTTCTCTACAGGTGAGGCTCGTCCGCAGCGCGGTGTCGGTCGTCGTGAAGTTGGTCACGGTAATCTGGCTCATCGTGCGCTGAAGCGTATGTTCCCCGAAGACTTCCCCTACACTTGTCGTATCGTGTCAGATATTCTGGAGTCTAACGGTTCGTCATCTATGGCAACAGTTTGCGGCGGCACTCTCGCTCTGCTTGATGCCGGCGTTAAGATGAAGCGTCCGGTGGCCGGCGTGGCTATGGGTCTTATTTCCGACACCAACAATGTGAAGTATGCAGTGCTCTCCGATATCCTCGGTGACGAGGACCATCTCGGTGATATGGACTTCAAGGTGACCGGCACTACCGACGGTATCACCGCTACGCAGATGGATATCAAGTGTGACGGTCTCAGCTATGAGGTGCTTGAGCAGGCTCTTGAGCAGGCTCGTCAGGGACGTCTTCACATTCTTAATATCATAAATGAGACAATACCTGAGGCTCGTGAAGACTACAAGCCTCACGTGCCCCGTCTCGTGACCATCGAGATACCGAAGGAGATGATCGGTGCTGTGATTGGCCCGCAAGGCAAGGTGATTCAGGCCATGCAGGAAGAGACCGGCACTACTATCTCTATTGAAGAGGATGAAAAGACCGGCGTAGGTCGCGTGGAGATTGCCTCCAAGGATGCTTCCGGTATTGACGCTGCGCTTGCACGCATCAAGGCTATCGTGGCCCAGCCCGAAGAGGGTGAGATCTACGAGGGCACAGTACGCTCCATCCTTGACTTCGGTGCATTCGTAGAGTTTATGCCCGGTCGTGACGGACTGCTGCATATCTCGGAGATTTCATGGAATCGTCTTGATGATATGGCTCAGAGCGGTCTTAAAGAGGGCGACAAGGTGCGCGTCAAGCTGATTGAGATTGACAAGAAGACCGGTAAGTATCGTCTTTCGATGCGCGTGCTTACAGAGAAGCCGGAGGGCTATGTAGAGCGTGAGGCTCGTCCTCGTCGCGAGGGCGGTGACCGCGGTCCGCGTCGCGATGGCGGCAATCGTGGTCCGCGTCGCGAAGGAGCCGACCGTAATGACCGCGCTCAGCGTCGTGATGGTGCCAATCGCGGCCCTCGTCGTGAAGGCGGCAACCGTCCCTTCGCCGACCTCAAAGCCGCAACCGAAGAATAATCATTAATAGACTAAAATAGAATGGACTGCTTCCACTTGAAGCAGTCCATTTTTTATGTCCGTGTACTCTATGATTAGAAGCGGTAGCCTACGGAGAGGGAGAGGTTTTCTATGCCGGAGAAGAGGTTTACTTTGCCGCTGCTGTACCACTGGATGTTGGCTTTGGCTATGAGGCATACGAAGAGGTCGCGCATATTATACGTAAGGCTCATACGTCCGAGGGCGTTGAGGGCAAGAAGGTTCTGGCCACCGTCGTAGGAGTCTTCGTAGCATTTTGACCATCCGATGGAGGGCATCATTGTGATATTGAAAAGGAGATGACGATTCCACACCCAGTTGTAGGCATATCCTAAGAGCAGACAATACTCGTTGTAATGAAACCGATATTTCGTGTCCGGAAGCGTGAGATAGGGGAGCAGATTTTCCGGCAACCTGGAGAAGTCAAAAGATGAATTGGTATAAGCATAGTTGAAACCGAGTATAGGTGAGCCCGCGCTTCGCTTCTGAAGACGTGAGAAATTATATGCCGCTCCGTTGGCATACTTGCGGTTGTTGAAGAAATAATATACTGCGAAGTTGAGTGTATTAGTCTTAACCCCCGGAAAATAGATTCTTGCCGGCTTATGCTTGTTGAAGCTGCCGAACTTGCGTATATACGTGCCTCCCGTATTGGATGAGAATGAGAGGTCGGCATTAAATCGCGCGCAGTTGAAGCCGAATTCGTATTTCTTATGGTTGATAGGTTTGCCGAAGAGAGTTTTGTTGAGGTCGATGGAATAATTTATGCTTACGGCCATGAAATGCAGGTAAGCTCCGAGACTGGTATACGGCTCTGAGAGGAACACCATCGGCATCTTACGGTCAAAATTCATGTAATAGGAATCCATCCAGGCGTCGAGAGCCAGACGCACTTTCCAGTTCTTGCCGAAACCTTCTACATATTCCGGGTCGTAAGTGTTGAAAACCCTGTCGCCCCAAACGTAAACCTTACAGAAAAGATCCATGAATTTTGAATAATGTACTGTAGTATCCTTAGGGTTGAAATATCCTTTCATGAGCAGATGCCACCAGTCGCGGTTAGGGTCTTTATGAGGATCATATTTCAATGCCTGCACTGAGATGGTGGTATCCGGCTTGGCAGGCATGATATCTTCAGTCAATATCGTTTCCTGCTCGTAAATCTGAGAGTATTCGTCAATATCGTCATTTTCGTCATACGTCTGAGCCGATATTCGATTGGCGAACAATACCGCAACGCAGACAGTCAATGTGAATATGGCTAAACGAATTCTCATATTTAAAACCGGTCAAATATTTTTACTTTATACCCAGGGAGTCAAGCGCTGCCTGATATCTCCGGGCGTTTGCGAGGTGTTGCTCGTAGTCGGCGGCAAAATTATGCGCTCCGGAGAAGTCCTCTTTGGCGCACATGTAGAGGTCATCGCTGGGCTCACTGTCAAGAATGGCCTGCAGCGTGGCTTTGGAGGTGGTGCGTATCGGACCCGGAGGAAGGCCTTTGATTTTGTAAGTATTATAAGGAGAGTCAATGGAGAGATGGCGCCCCGTGACGCGCTTTATGGTAAAATCATTGGCTGCGAAGCGTACGGTAGGGTCAGCCTGGAGTTTCATTCCCTTATGGAGCCGATTGATATACAGACGGCCCACCCGCCCCTTCTCGCTCTGCAGATTAGTCTCCTCATCCACGATAGAAGCGATGATGGAGACCTCAACCGGTGTCAGCCCTAATGCTGCAGCCTTTTGACGACGTTCCGGCGTCCAGAAAGAGTCATAGTTATCAGCTATTTTTGCGACAACCTTGTCCGGAGAGGCCGACCAAAAGAATGTGTATGTATCGTTGAGGAAAATTGCCGGAAGTTGACGGCTGTCAGTGAGTCCGTGCTCACGTAGCACATCCTCCTTTTTGAGAGCCTCGCGCAGAGAGTCTGTGGGGAAATAGAATCGAGCGGCAATGCGAGGAAGAAAAGAGTCAAGGTCGCGCACACCGTTGATTACAAGATTAAAAGGAGTCTCTGCGCCACGAGAGAGGATATGTGACGCCTTCAGTGCTGATGTCCCTTCCGGGATCTCATACGCGCCAAACCGCAGAGCTAGTTTCTCCTTATCTTTGGTCATGACGCGCATCACGGTAGAGGCATACTCGTCTCCGAAATACTTTGAGAGAGAGTCTTTGAGCACGCGACCGTCAGCGCCACGCGGTATGCGGATCGTGGCGGAATGTGCACTGCTTACTGTCAATAACGGCAAAAAAAGGATACAGGCGGCCAGAACGACAGTTCCGGCCGTGCCAAGTATCCAGTATTTCTTTTTCGAACCGTTGCGCTTCTCACGCATCTTAATTCTTAACCTTTAGATTTTTTAATTCTTATCCTTGAGTTTTTCCAACTGACGTTCAAGAGCTTCCAGAGAGAGGTCGACAGCTTCCTCAAAAGTGTCGGCCACTTTGGATGCAAAGAGGTCGGCAGAGCCGGGCACTTCTATCTTGATGCCGCATTCCTTATTATTAGCAGTCTCCGGCTTTACGACGCGGAGATTAACCTCCACGGCCTGAATGCGGTCAAAACGACGATACAGACGGTCTACTTTTTTCTGTATGAATTGCTCAAGGCGTTCAGAGGCTTCAAAATGAATGGCGTTAATCTGGGCTACCATAATCTTAAGATTTTAATAGTTAATAATATAGGATCGGGAGGGTTGTCAAGAGGGAAATATTGATTCAATTCCCTACGCCTCTCTCTATATGTATAACAAGAAACCGTGGGAAAATTCCTCGTGTAAGAGCAAAAAAAATTACCTATATATTCTAACTCTTTTTGTTTCTGAAGCTACGTGGATGAGCGGCGTCATATTGTCGTCTGAGGTCATCAAGAGTGAGATGGGTGTATATCTGTGTGGTGGCCACGGAGGTATGTCCCAACATTTCACGCACGCAGTCCAGTTCGGCGCCGCCGTTGAGCATACCGGTGGCAAAAGAATGTCGAATAGTGTGTGCGCTTTTGCGGTCGGTAGAGGTGCCGCTCAAAAGACGTTTGACGATGACACCGAGCGTGCCGTCAGTCATAGAGCCGTGGGAGGTGGCGATGATGGCGGCAGGCTGCGGAAGTTGAGGCCAGGCAGCATCGCGCATAGTTTGCCATCGTGATATTTCCCGGGCAAGCTCATCGGCTATCGGGATGACCCTCTCTTTGCTGCCCTTGCCCATTACGCGGAGTTCATTACGCTCTTTGGAAAAGTCGCCGTCTGTGAGAGATACAGCTTCAGCGCGTCTCAAGCCCGTGGCGTAAAGCAGATGCATGATGAGATGGTCGCGGGCAGCCATTACATTATCCGGCTGAGCCGCCATAATATCACTCAGACTTTGTAGCACCATCTCCATCTCATCGCTTTTGATGAAATGGGGGAGTGGCTTCGGCAATTTGGCAAGGAGAATCTCTTCAGCGGGATTGACAGTAAGTCTGCCACGTTTCTTTAGGAAGCGATAAAAAGATTTGACTGCTAATGTGCGCCGACGGATTGATGTAGCCTTTTCGCCCCGTCGTCCCATGTCAGAGAGCCAGGCCCGGACATCGGATGTGGTTACATCATCCACATCAAAGGAGTCTTCCTTCCCTCCGGTGAGAAATCTCGCAAAGAGTCTCAGGTCCTTTCCGTAAGCGAGCACGGTGTTTGGCGACCGATTGAGCTCAAGACGAAGATACCGGAGAAATTGCTCTATTTCCGACATAGACGGGAATTTGCGCGAATAATATACAGATACATAGATAGTATAGAAACCTCATGCACACTGTTCAGAGGTCTCTATACTACTTATATTGTAATTGAAAAATTGATGACCTGACAAGCAGATTACTGCTCAGCCTGACGAAGCTGCTGCACGTATACAGCCTTCATCATTTTCTTGCGGTTGGCTACGCTCGGCTTTTCGAAAGCCTGACGGCTACGCAGTTCTTTTACAATACCTGTTCTCTCGAATTTACGTTTGAACTTCTTGAGAGCCTTCTCAATGTTCTCACCTTCTTTTACTTGTACGATTATCATTTTTCTTTATTTCTGTTATTTACTTTATTTATCTGCGGCAGACAAATGAGTTTGTCTGCAACGCGGATGCAAAATTAGATAATATCAATGTTTTGACAAAATTTTTTCGATAAAAAATTATCTTTTTGCCCAAAAAACGCTGAAAATTTATTTTTCTTCAGCCTCTTCGACGCCGGGCACAGCCTGCTCCATGGCTGCTCTGCCTTCGGCGCTGTCATACCAGCGGGAATACATAAGATAGTTTTTTGCTATCTTGACGTTCATCTCCTTTGCCTTCTCCGGTTCTACCATTTTGACGAACTTAGCCGGTGCTCCTGCCCACATTTCGTGAGGTCCGATCTGCGTGCGGCTGAGCACTACAGAGCCGGCTGCCACGAGTGCGCCTTCGCCCACTACGGCGTCATCCATCACGATTGCCCCCATGCCTATGAGAGCGTAGTCGTGTATCTTGGCGCCGTGTATCACCACGTTATGGCCGATTGATACGTCATTGCCGATCTCAATTGTAGATTTCTGATAGAGAGTATGCAGCACGCTGCCATCCTGGATGTTGACGCGGTCGCCGATGGTGATGGTGTTGACGTCGCCTCTCAGCACGGTAGAAAACCATACGCTGCACTGCTCGCCCATTGTCACGTCGCCCACCACGACAGCGTTTTCAGCCAGGAAAGTGCCTTCGCCTATTTTCGGTGTAAAGCCCCTTACGGATTGTATTATTGCCATATTAGAATATTCCTTTTGATAATTATTTTGTTAGATATCGGGACATCGCTCGGCGATGTCCCGATATAATATATTATACTAACGGTTGGGTCTTTTCCTCCATCCATTTTGCCTCTTCCGGTGTCAAAAGCGGTGTGAGGCGTTTTCTTACCTCTGCATGATAGTCGTTGACCCATGCTATTTCGTCTTCGGTCATAATAGATGTCTCGAAGAGTGAACGGTCGAAGGGGAAGAGCGTCATCACCTTAAATCCGAGGAATTTTCCGAATTCGGTAGTCATTCTCTCTTCGGTGACTATCAGGTTTTCGCAGCGGATGCCATACTTGTCGGTGATATAAAGACCCGGTTCGTCGCTCGTTATCATGCCGGGCTGCAGCGGAGTGGGATTGGTATTGAGACGTATATTCTGCGGTCCCTCATGGCAGTTGATAAAGAAGCCTACACCGTGGCCTGTACCGTGGAAATAAGCCTTGCCCTCCTGCCAGAGGAATTGACGCGCGAGGACGTCAAGCTGGTGGCCGGTTGTGCCCTCCGGGAAGATCTGACGAGCCAAGGCGATATGTCCCTTCATGACGAGAGTGAAGTCATGACGTTCTTCGGGAGTGGCTCCTCCGAGAGCGATGGTGCGCGTGATATCGGTAGTGCCGAAAGTGTATTGGCCGCCGCTGTCTACGAGGAGAAGACCTTGTCCGGTGACAGGTACGTCAGATTCGGGAGTGGGTTCGTAGTGCACGATAGCACCGTGTCCCTGCCAGCCGACGATAGCTGCAAACGACTCATCGACGCAGCTGGGGTCGGCCAGACGGAGAGCGCGCAGACGTTTTGCAAGTTCGAGTTCGGTAAGTTTACCCTCCGGATATTCCTTCTCAACCATCATGAAGAAGCGGGTGAGCGCCACGCCGTCTTTCTCCATGGCTGTGGCCAGATTGGCGAGCATGGTGTCGTTCTTAATGCTCTTGAGGCGCGCAACGCCTGCTCCGCCGAACACCGGAGTGCAACCGATATGGTCATAAAGGCCGCGTGAAGTCTTTTCCGGATCTATGAGAAGACGTGTCTCTTTCGGCAGACTCGCTACGAAATCAAGCACCTCCTCGTAGGGCTGCACCTCGATGTGATACTTGTCGAGATGCTCCTGCACGGCGGGAGTGAGTTTTTCGCTGTCAATGAAGAGCACCCGGCGATTGTCGTCGAGATAGAGGAAGCTTACGAAGATAGGGGAATATGTGATATCGCCGGCAGTGCGCAGATTGGTAGCCCATGCGATATCATCGAGGGCGGAGAGCATCACGGCGTTGGCCAATTCATTTTTCACTTCGGTCATGATGCGCTCTGCCTTGCTGTCTACAGTCTCGCCTACGATTGACTCGTCATGGATGAAGAGTTTGTTTTTGGGACGCTCAGGGCGGTCGGGGTAGATGTAGTCAAACTGCGGGAAATCAGTGTCAAGTTTGATGTTATTGTCGTTGAGTTCCTGCTGTAGGCGCTGAGCGAAAGATATTGAGAATGTCATACCGTCTATGCCCACTACCTGGCCCGCGTTGGTGTGTTCGGTGACCCAGTCGACGAGGTCGACAGCATCCGGTCCATCTTCAGGCATCATCTTAAAGCCGGTGCCTTGCAGCTGCTCTTCGGCCTGGAGGAAATAGCGAGAGTCAGTCCAGCAGAGAGCCTCGTCGGCAGTGATGACGGCAGTGCCGTTGGTGCCGTTGGATGACCAGAAGCCGGTGAGCCATTCTCTGCCACGCCAGTGGTGAGGGGGTATTTCTGACTGATGAGGATCAGTACCGGTGATGATGCAGACATCAATCTGGTGTTCTTTCATGGTCTTGCGCAGACGCTCAAGATATTCAAGGTTTTTCTTTTCCATATTTTATATTTATTGTGTTGATTGACGGTGGAATGTTGAGATGCAAATATAGTGAAATTTATTGAAACTCGTATAGATCCCATTCAACAAAAAATGTTAACACATGGGCACCTCTGCGTCCCTGGCGCCGACATTTTCTGTGGAATGGGGTCTTACAGTTGAAATTTTTATTTATATTTGCATTCTGTAACCCGTATCAGATCTTTCATGAGACAATTTGTACTTTTTGATCCCGACGATAACTATGCCGACCTGTTGCCGCTCTCTTTCACTCGGCCGCTCTCGGATTTTCGTGTCGGTATAATGACCCTGCGCGAGAAATGGGAGAAGCGTATAGAGGGAGAATTTTGTTATCAGCCCGTTGAATACCTGATGACTAAGTATGGCCATTGTGATTATTCAGCGGCCGACCAGACATTTATTCTCGGTTCGCTGCTTGCCGATGATGCTTTGGCGGAGTCTGTGAAGAGTCTGAAGCTCGGCGAAGCATTGATGAAGGATGGCGCGGTGTTGGCTTACAGAGGACGGAAAGCAGATTTAGACGCCAATCTACATGAATTTGCTGTGGAGTATCCCGGGGAGGCTCGTATTATAAAGTATCCGTATGACGTCTTTTTGCATAATGCCGGGGAGATAGAGAATGATTACAGGCTTCTTACGTCTAAAAGGAAGAGTCAGCCGGTAAGCAAGACCAATACACTTCTTCTTCCGAAAGGGGAAAAAGTGGCCGACTCCCTATTTATAGAAGAGGGTGCTGAGGTGGAATGCGCAGTGTTGGATATGCGCGAAGGTCCGATATATATAGGTAAGGATGCAGTAGTGATGCCCGGGGCGGTGATACGCGGTTCGTTGGCACTCTGTCAGCATGCCACAATCAAGATGGGGGCCAAGATATATGGAGGCACTACCTTCGGTCCGTATTGCAAGGTAGGAGGAGAGGTGAGCAACACCGTGATATTCGGTTACAGCAATAAGGCTCACGACGGTTATCTGGGCAATGCAGTGATAGGGGAGTGGTGCAATCTGGGTGCCGGGGTCAACAGTTCGAATCTGAAGAACGATTACAGCAGGATACGTCTGTGGAATTATCCCCGTCATACGTTTATGCGCACAGACTTGCAGTTTTGCGGCCTGATAATGGGAGATCATTCGAAGGCCGGCATCAATGTGATGTTCAATACAGCCACGGTAGTGGGAGTAGGATGTAATCTTTATGGCGCCGGTTTTCCGCGTGTATTCATTCCGAGTTTTTCGGAGGGGAGTCCGACGTCTGGTTTGAGTGATGTGAGCCTGAAGAAATTTTATGAGGTGGCTACTCGGGTGATGTCACGCCGCGGGATAGAGCTTGGCGAGGGTGACAAGCGTATCTATGAGCGGGTGTATGAAGTGGCGTCCAAATACAAATAGCAGAGATTTTTTTGAAAAAATATCAAAAATATTTGTGTAAATCACAGATATTTAGTAAATTTGCAACGCTTTGAGAGGAATTTCAAGGCGTTGTTGCTATTATTTCGCTGATATACAGTGGAATAATAGTGCGTAAAAGTGTATATAATTTAACAGCTAAATAGTAATAATAAAACAGAATGCCTACAATTCAGCAATTAGTAAGAAAGGGCCGTACGGTTCTTAAGGACAAGAGCAAATCGCCGGCATTGGATTCATGTCCGCAGCGTCGCG
>CAYVZJ010000049.1:0-20236 GCA_964456155.1 uncultured Sangeribacter sp. | reverse complement strand
GCAGCCACAACGGCAGACCCTGACCGACACGCTGCGAGAAGGTGAAGAGTTCCAGTTCCTTGCCCAGTTTGCGGTGGTCGCGCTTCTTGGCCTCTTCGAGCATCACCAGATACTCATCGAGCATCTTCTTCTTCGGGAAGGAGATGCCGTATACGCGCACCAGCTGATTGCGCTTCTCATCACCACGCCAGTAAGCACCGGCCAGAGAGAGAATCTTCACAGCCTTGATGGGCGCTGTGGTCGGTATGTGCGGACCGCGACACAGGTCGGTAAACGAACCCTGTGTGTATGTGGTGATATGTCCGTCTTCGAGTTCGGAGATAAGCTCGCATTTATAAGTCTCGCCACGGTCGCCAAACATCTTCAGGGCATCATCCTTCGAGATGTCGGCGCGCACGATCTGCTCTTTGCGGGCCACGAGCTCCGCCATCTTCTTCTCGATCTTCGGGAAGTCTTCAGCCGTAATCTTGTGCTCTCCCGGGTCTATGTCGTAATAAAAACCGTTTTCAATAGCCGGACCGATACCGAATTTCACACCGGGATAAAGTTCCTGGAGTGCCTCGGCAAGAAGATGCGCCGAAGAATGCCAGAAGGCATGCTTGCCCTCCGGGTCATCCCATTTGAAAAGGGCTATCTCCGCGTCTTCGGTTATCGGACGTGAGATATCCCATTTCTCACCATTCACCTTGGCGGCAAGTACGTCGGCGGCAAACCGCGGACTGATGCTCTCCGCTATCTGATACGGCGTAACGCCGTCTTCATATTGGCGCTGATTGCCGTCAGGAAATGTAATGTTTATCATCGTTTAAGTACGTATCTGTTTCTAAAAGCGCAAAGATAACAAAAATCCCCCAATTATGCAACACCCACAGATATTATATGCTTATTATATGCGCTATTTCACACGTTATTTCATGCGTTTGAGGAGGTTGTAGGAGGGTAAGACGCCTAATTCACCGGCTCGCGACAGGTCGCTGAAGGCTGCCTGCCGGTTGCCAGAATGCATGAAGCAAAGTCCTCTGTTGTAATATGCAGCGCCCAGGGAGGGTGAGAGCCTTACTGCCTCACTGAAGGCCTGCATCGCGGAGGTATAATCGCCGGCATTATAGTATATGATACCTTTGTTAAACCATGCATACACAAGGTTGGGATTGATACGCAAGGCTTCGTCAAGATCGGCAGCTGCAAGTTGCGGACGCTCCAGCATCATATTCACATACGCTCTCCCCAACAATGCGGAAGTGAAGTTATCGGCCGTCTCTATTGCCTTGCTGAAGTCTTGCTCGGCGCCTTCATAGTTTTTCAGCATCGTGCGTATCACCCCGCGGGCAAGTCTGTCCACCGGGCGGGGATTCTCTACATCCATAGCCCTGGTATACACCTCCTCCTGCTCAAAGAGCCGGCGCATCGCCTGCTCATTGCCGGGCGTAGGATTGCCCGCCACAAGATAGAGCCGGTCGTTCAGATAATGACGGGCATTTATATCATCCAGTTCGCGATAATAATTCGACGTATTCTGCAGCGAAACCTCCGGCGCCATAAAGGAGAGCATATATGCAGGCTCGGGAGCCACCGACATCGTGCGGTCTTGCACACGTCCTTTTATCCGGTCGTTGAACGACATACGCGGCTCGGACGCTGAGGTTGTCGTCACAAGGCGGTTGAATTTCTCCATCACCTCGTCTTCTGTCATATTCTCCTCACCGGCTGCATCATATGTCTTGCCGGCATCGATCTTCGGCCGGTCAAGGGGATTCTTCTCGGGATTGCTTACGTAATTGCTGACCAGCATCTCGGCCTTGCGCATATTCTGACCTACAGCCTGCAGATGCCCAAGCCTTCGCTCACACTCAGCTATAGCATAATACACGGGATAAAATCTCGGATATTTCTGCGAGATGGCCTTGAAATCTGCAAGTGCTTCGCGATTCTTCTCCAACTCCAGATACACCAGTCCGCGATTATACCGGGCATGGAAATTATCGGGGGAAAGCGCCAGGACATGAGTGAAGTCGCTCGCGGCATTTTCCAATTCCAGCACCTCAAATCTCAGCAATGCTCTGTTAAACAAGGCAGTGGCATTATCCGGCTCCAACTGCAAGGCATAATTATAGTCTGCCATCGCCCCGAAAAAGTCCTCGTTATTATATCGCAGGTAGGCGCGGTTGATATAGAGGTCGGTCTTCTCTGGTCTGAGTCTCACAGCCTCGTCTATATCCGCAAGCGCCTCTTTCCACTCCCCTTTTTCTGCCTTTATCTGCGCTCTGATAAGCCACGCGTTGATCACCGTCGGCGAGATGGAGAGTGTCTTGTCGATATCGCCAAGCGCCCCCACTGTGTCACCGCGCATTATGTTCATTCGCGCCCGGGCACACCACGCGTCCTCAAATTTCGGATTGGCTCGCAAAAGGCGGGAGAAGGTGGAGTCGGCTGCTTCAAACCGCTTAAGCGACGTCTGCGCCACTCCTTTATAGAAGAGGAAGTATTTGTCGGTAGGGTCATACTCCAGACCTTTATCATAGTCGAGGAGTGCTAAGGAGTCGCGCCCTAAGTTCTGCAGCGCAAAACCGCGTGCCTTATAGGCCTCCGACTTGAATTTATTCCTCTCCAAGGCCAACGACTCATCTGCCACGGCGCCTTCGTAGTCTTCAAGCGATAATTTCGCCAGGCCGCGATAATAATACGGGTCGGCAAGATAGGGCTTCACCTTGATGGCCTGATTGAAATACTGTATGGCCAACAGATAATCCTCCATCGAGAGCACATTACGACCTATCGTCATCACCTGCTCGGCATTCACCTGAGCAGACACACGCAGCGGAAAAAGGAGACACAGGATGATGGCATACGGCCGCAACCGCCTGCCTGCAACGCATTTTCTTATATTATGTCCAGCTTTTTCAGTCACAATCAATGAATACAGTTATTTTCAAATCTACGTAAAGTTAACGCATTTTTCATAATTTTCGGATATTTTCCCAAAAATAATTGTTATCTTTATAATATGAAAGAATATCCGGACATCTCGAGAGCAAAAATCTCGCTGACAGCCTCGCTCAGCCAGCGAAAGTTTCGCAAGAAAGAAAATCTCTTCGTAGTAGAGGGTCGCAAATCCGTGCAAGACACTCTGCCTCATTACGAGTTGGAGTTTATGGTAGGCCTCTCCGACTGGATTTACGATCATCCGGCTCTCTGCGAACCGCATAAAGATCGCGTCTACATAGCCGACGAGGGCGAGATGCGCAAGATGTCCTCCCTCTCCACTGCCCCGGACGTCATCGCGGTATATCATCTGCCGGCCACAACCGATAGCGACCAACTCCTCTCCACGCCCCTCCCCGACGACCTGTACCTGATGCTCGACAGCATCCAGGACCCGGGCAATCTCGGCACTATCATTCGCACCGCCCATTGGTTTGGCATATCACGCATCTTCGCCTCTCCAATGACGGCCGATATCTACAATCCAAAGACCATCCAGTCGTCCATGGGCTCCCTACCCTTCGTCCGCGTCGACTATATCGACCTCTCCCTGATGGCAGGCAAAAATCCGACATTGCCGGTCATCGGCCTCCAACTCGAAGGCTACGATATCTATACCACTCCGCTGCCGCAAAAGGGATTTATCGTCATGGGCAATGAGGGCAACGGTCTCTCTCCCAGCATGAAGGGAGAACTGACTCTCGGCCTTACCATTCCTCCCTACGACCCCGATTGCCATCCGGAGTCGCTCAACGTTGCAGTCGCTACGGCCATCACCATCTCTCAATTCAGATCCCGCCAACCGAAATGAAAAGTAAAACCAAAACGGTATATGTCTGCTCCTCATGCGGATACGACTCTCCTAAATGGATGGGCAAATGTCCCTCCTGCGGCGAATGGAACACTTTCGTAGAGGAAAAAATCAGCACCGGCAGTAAGGGCAATACTACTCGTGGCGGACTTGTGGCTCGCCGCAAACCGGTAAAACTCTCGGAAATCAAGCCGCTCGAAGAACCGCGTGTGCATATGCCCAGCGAAGAACTTAACCGTGTGCTCGGCGGGGGACTCGTGGCGGGTTCGCTGACGCTGATAGGTGGCGAACCGGGCATCGGAAAGTCCACCCTCCTGCTGCAGAATATCCTCAGCATCCGTAATAAAAAGATACTCTACGTCTCCGGCGAGGAGAGCGAGACCCAACTCAAACTCCGTGCCGACCGACTCGGTAAGGTGAGCGACAATACTTACATCCTCACCGAGACATCCCTCGAGGGCATCTTCACGCAGATAGAAAACATTGAGCCGCAACTTGTGGTGGTCGACTCCATTCAGACCATCGCCTCATCGGAAATCGAGAGCATGGCCGGCAGCGTCAGTCAGGTGCGCGAATGTGCCGCCGCCCTGCTCAGATATGCCAAAGAAAGCGGCGTACCGGTGATTCTCGTCGGCCATATCAATAAGGACGGGGCTATTGCCGGACCGAAAGTACTCGAACATATCGTTGACACGGTACTCCAGTTTGAGGGCGACCGTCAATACCTCTACCGCATCCTGCGGGCTATCAAGAATCGTTTCGGAAGCACCAACGAGATAGGCATCTACGAGATGGTGCAGCGTGGCCTTAAGGAGGTGAAAAATCCCTCCGAGATGCTTCTCTCCGAAAATCGCGCGGAGGAGATGAGCGGCATCACCATCGGCGTCACCACCGAAGGACAACGCCCCTTCCTCGTCGAGATACAGGCTCTCGTCTCAAGCGCTGCTTACGGTACGCCGCAACGCAGCGTAACGGGTTTTGACCAGCGACGCCTCAACATGCTGCTTGCCGTGCTCGAAAAGCGCGCCCGCTTCCGTCTCGGACAGAAGGACGTCTTTCTCAACGTGGCCGGTGGTCTGAAACTCGCCGACCCGGCGATGGACCTCGCTGTCTGCGCTGCCGTTATGTCAAGCAATTTCGATATCAGCATACCGCGCAGCGTCGCCTTCATCGGCGAGGTGGGACTCAGCGGCGAGATACGCACCGTCACTCGCATCGAGCAGAGGGTTGCGGAGTGCGAAAAACTCGGTTTCGAGCGCATCTTCATCCCCAAAGGCAACCTCAAAGGCATCAAGGATAAATTCAAGATAAAAATCGAGGAAGTAGGCAAGATAGAAGAATGCTTCCGCCGCCTCTTCGAATAAACCGACCTGGCACAACCGAGTCAATCGAGATTCTCGAGCTTCTCGAGAAAGAAGATTTCTCTGAAATATAATATATATATGCGCGAATTTTTATAATTTTGTGAAAATAAAGATTTCGTCATGAAATATATCGGTGCTCATGTTAGCGTGGAGGGTGGTGTCTCCAATTCTCCGCTCAACGCCGCGGCTATCGGTGCGAAGGCTTTTGCGCTCTTCACCGGTATGTCATCGCGCTGGGCCTCCAAACCCATATCCGAGGCTCAATGCGACCTCTTCAAGGAGAATTGCCGGTCACTCGGTTTTTCGCCACGCGTCATCCTCCCTCACGATAATTTCCTTATCAACTTAGGAAGTCCCGACAAGCAGAAACTGGCCATGTCGCGCAAGTCTTTTCTCGAAGAGATGCAGCGCTGCATGCAGCTCGGCCTTACAATGCTCAATTTCCATCCGGGTAGTCACCTCAACGAACTCCGCGTCGACGAGTGTCTCGACCGTATCGCCGAGTCTATCAATATCACCCTCGACAAAACCTTCGGTGTAAAGGCCGTTCTGGAAAATACCGCCGGACAAGGAAGCAATTTAGGCTTTGAGTTCGACCATCTCGCCCATATCATCGACAAGGTGGAAGATAAGGAACGCATCGGTGTATGCATCGACACTTGTCACGCCTACTCCGCCGGTTACGACCTCCGCACGCCCGAGGGCTACGAACGTACATGGCGGGAATTTGACGAAACCATCGGCGCCCACTACCTCTGCGCCATGCATCTCAACGACGACAAGCGGGAATGCGGCTCGCACATCGACCGCCATGCTCCCATCGGTGAGGGCACTCTCGGCAAGGAATTCTTCATACGACTGGTCAACGACCCCCGCTTCGACAACATCCCCCTCATCCTCGAAACTCCCGACGAAGCACGATGGCCCGAAGAGATAGCCTGGCTATACTCCCAGATCAAAAACTAACTTAACTAAATAACATGAAAACAAAGCCTGATCTAAGTTTCTGGAAATTATGGAACCTGAGCTTCGGTTTCTTCGGAGTTCAGATCGCCTACGCTCTCCAGAGCGCGAACGTTTCGCGTATTTTCACCACTATCGGTGCCGACCCGCATGATCTGAGTTACTTCTGGATCCTCCCCCCGCTGATGGGACTCATAGTCCAACCCATTGTCGGCATGTTCTCCGACCGCACATGGAATCGCTTCGGTCGCCGTCTCCCCTATCTGATATTCGGTGCTCTCATAGCCGTCATCGTTATGTGCCTCCTTCCCAATGCGGGCTCATTCCAGTTTACCGTGCAGAGCGCCATCATCTTCGGCCTGATAGCCCTTATGCTCCTCGACACCTCTATTAATATGGCCATGCAACCCTTCAAGATGCTCGTCGGCGATATGGTCAACGAGAAGCAGAAGGGCTTGGCATACTCCATACAGAGTTTCCTCTGCAACGCGGGTTCTGTGGTGGGCTACATCTTCCCCTTCGTGCTCGGCTTCATCGGTCTGAAGAATACCGCTCCCTCCGGCGTCGTGCCTCAGAGCGTGATATGGTCATTCTACCTCGGCGCCGGCATACTCGCCATCTGCGTCATCTATTCACTCATCAAAATCAAGGAATGGCCGCCGCATGTCTATAATGAATACAACGGCGTGAGCGACTCAGCCGACAAGGGCAAGACTCCGGGTCTCTTCACTCTCCTTGCCAAGGCTCCCTCCACTTTCTGGACCGTCGGTCTCGTACAGTTCTTCTGCTGGTTCGCCTTCCTCTTCCTTTGGACATACGCCACCAATACCGTGGCTTACAAGGCCTTCCACACTCCCGAAACGGAGTCGGTAGTCGCTCTTCAGGCTGACAAGCAGACCTTCAAGGGCAAAAACATCATCATCAATGCCGACAACGTCAAGGATAAGGTCGTAGTCGAGGGTGGCAAGATGCTCGTGGCTGAAGACTACTTCACGGCTCTCGAAGGACCCGTCACCGTCACCACTGCAAGCATCGTCACTACCGACAAGGCAGGTAAGATGGTGGTGGAAGACGCCAAGACTTACGACGTGGAAAATCCCCGTTTGCTCACTCCCAAGAAGAGCGTAGTGCTCGACTCATCCACTGAGCAGTATAATGAAGCGGGCAACTGGGTAGGTATCCTCTACGCCGTGCAGGCTCTCGCCTCCGTGCTTTGGGCTGTCATGCTGCCGCGCTTCAGAAGCCGCAAGTTCTCCTACGCGCTATCTCTCGTGCTCGGCGCTATCGGCTTCATCACTCTCGGACTCTTCGACAACCAGTATCTGCTCTTCATCAGTTTCATACTCATCGGTTGCGCATGGGCCGCCATGCTCGCCTGGCCCTTCACCATCCTTACCAACTCTCTCAAGAGCGGTAACATCGGTGCGTATCTCGGCCTCTTCAACTGCACCATCTGCCTGCCGCAGATCGTCGCAGCTCTTCTCGGTGGCGTAATACTCGGCATCTTCTCCAAGCCCGGCACTCTCGCTCCGGAGTATATAATGATGATTGTAGCCGGTATCGCTATCTTCCTCGGCGCAATCTGCGTAGCCTTCATCAAGGAAGGCAAGCAGGAGCCCGGCGACATGAAGGTACAGGAGACCCCCGAAATCAGCGAAAACATCTGATCATAAAGATATATAGCATAAGAAAAAGCTGCAGCGATTTTTCGCTGCAGCTTTTTTATCTATCGGAGCCATTCCGCGAACGGCGGGGCGCTTGCTGCCGATTATCTGTATGTGGAGAGGGGGCCGAGGAATGCGTCCTCTATATGCGTCAGTTTGTAATTCTGCGGGTCGCCCTCCAGGGTGATTATATCAAACCGATACTGCCAGTGATTGCCTTCCAACGTCTTAAGATAAGAGTCGGCACAGCGGAAGATATTGCTCATCTTCTTGGCTGTCAAGGCATCCAACGGCGACCGGTCGTTGCGGCTCCTGGCCTTCACCTCCACAAAGATGATGTAGTCATCCTTCTGCGAGATGATGTCTATCTCTGTATGGCCGGCCATCGGCGACCAGTTCCTTTCACGTATCGGAAAACCCAATCCCGTAAGATAGTCTGCGGCGATATCTTCCGCGATATCACCCCACTCCTTAGAATACTTGCCCTGCTCCTGCCTGTTCATAAACTACATTTCCACCGTAGACTTTCGCCCACGGCTACAATTGCACCCCGGTTGCATAATTGAGATGATTTTCGCCATGCAGGCTCAGGAGCATACAGGAAGTATGTGACTGGGCCAAAGGGTGAAAAGCGCTCAATTATGAAATCGGGGTTAATAGGCCTTAAACGACATATCGAGACCCTTTACACTGTGGGTCAACGCACCTACGGAGATAAAGTCCACCCCGGCCTCACCGTATTCACGGAGGTTTTCTATAGTGATACCTCCCGACGACTCTGTCTCATATTTGCCGTCAACGAGTTTTACGGCCTCTGCAGTAAGTTCGGGAGTAAAGTTGTCAAACATTATTCTGTCCACGCCACCCTTAGCCATCACTCTGCGGATATCGTCGAGTGAGCGAACCTCAACCTCGATTTTCAGGTCTTTGCCGTTAGCCTTGCAATATTCGTTAGCACGCTCAATGGCCTTCTCTATACCGCCTGCAAAGTCGATATGATTATCCTTGATGAGTATCATGTCGAAGAGTCCGATGCGGTGATTTGTGCCACCGCCGCAAGCCACAGCCTCCTTCTCGAGCATACGCATGCCGGGTGTCGTCTTGCGCGTGTCAAGCACTTTCGTGTGCAGTCCCTCGAGTCTGTCCTGATACTTGCGTGTCATCGTTGCCACGCCGCTCATGCGCTGCATGATGTTGAGCATCGTGCGCTCTGCGATCAGCAGCGACCTCACCGGACCCTCGGCCGTAAAGGCGATATCGCCGGGCTTCACGTGAGAGCCATCCTCTATCATCACCGTCATCTTGATGGAGGGGTCAACCTTGTGAAGCACCTTCTCGGCCACCTTCACACCGGAGAGAATACCCTCCTCCTTGATTATCAGTCGGCTGCGACCCATAGCATCAGCCGGTATCGTGGATAAAGTAGTATGGTCACCGTCGCCTACATCCTCCAAGAATGCAAGTTCCAGCAACATATCATTCAGTTCATCTTTAGTCTTCATAATCTGCTATATTTTTCTTATTAAATTATCTAAAGAATTCTTATATTTGCAAAGATAATAAAATTTCTCATTACAAAATGCAACCCCTCCGGGGTATAATGGCTCAGCATTTGCATCCGGACACTACGTGCCCGGATATAATAACTGCACGACTGATGTCCCGGAGGGACTACACTCAAATGAATCAAAATTCGCATTTTTTGCTTAATTTTGCACACACAACTTAACTTTTTATGGAGATTGTTTTGCTGACTGTCGGGCGCACCGGCATTGATTTCGTTAAGGCGGGCATCGCGGAGTATGTGTCCCGTCTCCGCCATTATATACCTTATTCTATTGTCGAAATAGCCGATGTTCGCAAGGGTGGCCGCATGACCGAATCAGCCCAGAAGGAGGCGGAAGGCAATGCCATCCTCGCCGCTCTGCGTCCCGCCGACTTGGTCATCCTCCTCGACGAACATGGCCGCGAATATTCCAGCATGGAGTTTGCCGCCGCCATCGAGAAAATCATGGCCTCCGGCGTGAAACGCTGCGTATTCGTCGTCGGCGGACCATACGGTTTTTCGCAAGCCGTCTACGACCGCGCCGACCGCAAAATCTCCCTCTCGCGGATGACCTTCAATCACGAGATGGTGCGTCTATTCTTCACCGAGCAGGTGTACAGGGCGATGACTATTCTTCGCGGCGAACCGTATCATCATGAATGACACACCGAGTATGGCAAGCATCACGGCAAGGTAGAGCCATGTGATGTTGCGCAGTATCCGCCGGTCATCCCTCTGCAACGAAGCGGGTGTGATCTCCGTCCCTTTGCCGGCAAAACCATCGCCGGCAAAATCATCGTTTGGCAAGGCGCGCAAGGTGCTCTTCCACACCACCTTGCCATCCTTCAGCATCACCACCGCCGGATTGCCCCGCGCCAGCATCTTTATCTCCGTATCCTCGGCAGTATATACCGGATATTCGGGCAACGCAAGGTCCTCCCAGCGGTCTATCCCCTCCGGAGTGGCGGAAACGATAGCCATCATATCGATATCATGCTCTGTCGCCCAGGTGTATAGCGAATTAATCTTCCATGTAGTGGAAATCGACACGTTGTCCAGGTCGGGCATCAGCAAAAGCAACCAATCCCCTTGATCTATTCCCACCTCCTCGCTCAGATCCTCATCACCGGTCTCATTCCATATCCGGAAGGTGCCGCCATCCGTTGCTTTCTTCCGCACATCGTCTGCCGACATGATTTTGTCAGGCTTCACCTCGCGTCGCTCCACAAACT
The DNA here is from genome assembly GCA_964456155.1 of uncultured Sangeribacter sp. GTDB lineage: Bacteria > Bacteroidota > Bacteroidia > Bacteroidales > Muribaculaceae > Lepagella. The sequence continues at coordinate 9,674 of CAYVZJ010000049.1, read as the reverse complement.
GCCAACCCTCATCCTCCGACGGGAGTTCGTCATCTATCCCGTATTCGCGTTGCTCGCCATCCTTTTCGTAGATAAATACATATTCGGGCGCGGAGTCGTCATCTTCTTCGCTGACGCTTATTAATTCACTCCCTATGGGATACTGGCGGAAGTCTATCAGCGGTTGGTAGTAATATCCCACAAAACCGATGGCAGCGACGTATCCCGCCGAGGCAAGCAGCGCCATCCATTGCATCGACGGACGGATCAGCCACTCGCTCCGCATATTATACTTCACAAGCCAGATTATCAATGCTGTCAGCACGACGTTCTTCCAGAAGGTCTGCCAGTTGGTCAACACCAACGCATCGCCGAAGCAACCGCAGTCGGCCACCGGGTCTGCCACCGCTATCCAGAGCGTCAGAGGCAGCATCACTGCCATGAAAAGCAGCGCGAAAATCGGCGTACTCCTCCTGAAGAGTCCCATGACGAGAAAGACGCCTACCACAAATTCGTAGATACACAGCGCGAAGACAGCCATCAGCAGTATCGACACCGGCATGTCTATATGCCACGCGCCAAAATATTCCTCAAATTTATAGAGCGTGCCGTAAGGGTCTATCCCCTTCACAAAACCGGAATAGACAAACACGCCGCCGCATAGCAAGCGTACTACCCATGTAATCCAGGGTATGCACCGCTCCCATATCCGCCGACCTTTCGGCATCTCACTCTCCACCGCCTGACTCATTGAGTTTGATAAGCGCGAAGAGCGCATAGTTGATCATGTCCATATAGTTGGCATCCACGCCTTCGGATATGAGCGTCTTGCCGTGATGATCCTCTATCTCTTTAGTGCGCAGCAACTTCTGAAGGATAATGTCGGTAAAGGAACTCACCCTCATCATCCGCCATGCTTCGTCATAGTCATGGTTTTTGTTGAGCATCAGTCGCGTAGACTCTGCTATCGCTTCGTCGTAAAGACGCGTGGCCTCCGCCGGCGGCAATGCTTCGCCCGGACCGAGTTTCAGTTGTATAAGCGCCATCGCGCAATAATTCACTATGCCTATGAATTCGGGCAAGATGCCTTCATCCACAGCGCGCGCTCCCTCCTTCTCCTCGAGAGAACGGATACGCTGCGCTTTGATATATATCTGGTCGGTCAGCGACGACGGACGCATCACGCGCCATGACGTACCGTAATCCTGCATCTTCTTGACGAAGATCTCGCGGCATCGCCCAATCTCAATCCTAAATTCTTTCTCAGTATCAGCCATAACATTATTTTATTTGAAGGTGTCGGGGAGGTCGTTTTCGTATAGGACGGTGTCGCCGGGCTGCAGTATGCGGCTCAGCAGAGCCTGCGCTTCGGCAAAACTGCCTACAGTGTGCAACTGCTTCGTATCAAAGTCGGTTGATTTGACGCCTTTTACCAAAGCCTCGCGGTTTATCTCGTTGACAATAACGGCTATGTCGCTGTTATTACCGATATGCTTGCCCAACTCTTCATTCAGATGCTCCTGCTCGTCACCGAGTTCTATCATGCCGGGAGTCACCACTATCCGGCGGCCATCCTTAAAGCTGCCGAGCACCTCGAGAGCCATCCGCGAACCGGACGGATTGCTGTTGAAGGCATCATCGATGATTGTCACGCCGCCCGGTGTGCGCTTCACGTTCAGACGGTGCTCCACCTGCTCTATTCGACCCACAGCACGACGTATCATCTCCGGCTTCATGCCAAGATTCAACGCCATGATGATGGAAGCCAACAGATTGGATATATTGCATTCACCCACAAGGCGAGTCTGAAAGTCCGCCGACCATTCCGACTCACCGTTCTTGCCGATACGGTCAACGACAAACCGAGTCCCCTCCGGTGAATACTCGATATCCCGCGCTATGTACTCGCATCCCTTAGTATTAGTCACACCATATCGGATGCAGCGGCAGTTTGTCACTTTTCGTTCTGCCGATGCCGGAAAGTCGTTGTTTACCACCACAAATCCCTCTGCCGGAATGGCGTCCGCCAGTTCGAATTTGGTCTTAGCGACATTTTCCAAGCTCTTGAAAGTCTCCAAGTGCATCGGACCGACAGCCGTGATAATACCGCACGCGGGGTCTACCAGGTCGCATATCTCCTTGATATCCCCGGTCTGCTTCGCTCCCATCTCGCAGATGAATATCTGCGTGTAGGGCTTCATCATCTCGCGGACGGTGCGTATCACTCCCATCGGAGTATTATACGATCCGGGAGTCATCAGCGTCTCAAACTGCTCTGATAGAATACGGTAAAGGTAATGCTTCGTGCTCGTCTTGCCATAAGAGCCGGTAATGCCCACCACCTTCAGACCCGGCACCGACTTCAGTATGCGCCGTGCGTCATTCCAATAGCGACGGTTGATCGCTCGCTCCACAGGAGTGAGCAAAACGACGGCAAGCAAGGGGAACGCCCAACTGAATGCTGTGATAATCAGCAGCATGGAGAGCGCCACACACGGCCCGCTGTAATATTCCACCATATCGTTCGCTCCGCCAAAGGAGAAGATGGCCGCCAGGTAGATACCCACGGCTATCACCCCCGTTACGCTGTAGATGCGCCATACTCTCGGAGTGAAGACAAGCGGTTTCTTCGACTTCCGACGCATACCCACCACTGTCTTATACATGCAGATGAGCGTGACGAGCAGCATACGGAAGGGGGGCTGCAGCAGCGTGGAGAGCAGCAGGAAGATCATCGCCACATCGGTCATCCGCCAACCGGTCCAGAGCCGCTCGCGCTGATAGCGCCAGAAGCGCTCGGGACGGTAACTGTTCTGCTGCAACATCTGTATGTCGCGCTTGAAATTCAAGAGCATATACACTCCGCAGAGTATGTAAAGCACGATAAGGAATATATTCATAATCTTTCGGGATTTTCGGGATTCAGAAAAAGTTATTGATGACAGCACGGAAACCGCCGGGATTGTCGAGGAAGGAGTAATGACCGCAACCGTCGAAGGCCACCAGACCGGCGTCGGGTATCAGCCGCTCCATGATCTTCGCGTCCGAGAGCGGAGTCGCGGTATCCGCCGTGCCCCATATCAGCAGCGTCGGTGCGGCAATCTTCGGCATATACACCTTCAGGTCCTGATTCACACATCGGCTCATTATGCCACGCATGATGTCGGAGGAATTGCGGTAATCCGCCGAACCAACCTTCCCGCGATATCTGTCCAGCATCTCCTTGCCGCGTTTCGAGCCGAAAACCAGCGGCAGCAGCCGCTTCATCGCTTTATAGGAATACACCTTGAGATAGTATTTGAGCGAACGACGCGGCTTCACGCCGGCGGCATCCACCAGCACGATCTTGTCGATATCACGTCGCCGTGAGCCCATCATTATCGAAATCCTTCCGCCAAAACTATGCCCTATCAGCGAGAAATTCTTCAGACCGAGCGCCTTGATAAATTTCTCCATAAAGTCGGTAAATTCCCCCACGCCCCATATCGCGGAGGGTTCGTCGCTCTTCCCATGCCCGGGCAGGTCGACATTTATCACCCGCATCTTCGGCTCGAGTGCGGCGGCGATGCTCCTCACGGTAGTATGGTCGCACCCCCAGCCGTGCATGATCACCACAGCGGGCGCGTCAGCCTTGCCGCTGTCGCTGTAATGCAGCCTGAGACCCTCTATCTCAATATCTTTCTCCATGATTATTTTCTATATCTAAGCGTCAGGTCGCCGTAGGCGTCGATGCGGCGGTCGCGCAGGAAGGGCCACCAGCGTCTTACATCCTCAGAGCGCGACATGTCTATCATACAGAGTCTCTCGTCGGCCTCCGAGTCGGGACATTGCGTCAGTATCTCGCCTTGCGGACCGGCCACAAAACTGCTTCCCCAGAAGTCGATGCCGTCAGACGCCTGCGAGGGGTCTTCTTCGTAACCTACCCTATTGACGCTCACCACCGGTAGGCCGTTGGCCACGGCATGCGCGCGCTGTATCGTGATCCACGCTTCGCGCTGACGTTTTTTCTCTTCTTCCGTATCGTCGGGATTCCAACCGATGGCCGTGGGATAGATCAGTATCTCCGCACCCTTCATCGCCATCAGGCGGGCTGCCTCGGGATACCATTGGTCCCAGCAAACCAATACGCCGAGTATTCCGACGCTTGTCTCTATCGGTTCGAAACCGATATCCCCGGGGGTGAAATAGAATTTCTCGTAAAAGCCGGGATCGTCCGGAATGTGCATCTTGCGGTAGATGCCGGCTATCGTGCCGTCAGCCTCGAAGACCACGGCGGTGTTGTGATATAGACCGGTGGCCCGTTTTTCAAACGTGCTCGCTACGATCACTACCTCGTTTTCGCGTGCCACCCTGCTGTAGAAGGCGGTGAAATCGCCGGGTATCGGATGCGCAAGGTCGAAATTGTCCACATTCTCCGTCTGGCAGAAGTAGAGGGAGTCGTGGAGTTCGCTGAGCACGACCAACTTCGCGCCTTCATCGGCAAGTGTCACGATGGCTTGCTCGTTGCGGCTGCGGTTGGTCTCTACATCCTGAGAGAAATAATGCTGTATGATGCCTGTCGGCAGTAGATTATTCATATTGTTATTTATTAAATACCGCTCTGTTGATAAAGCCGTCGTGAAGTTGCATGGTGGCGCAATGCAGCGAGCCGTGTTGATAAAGCAGTGGTGTGCAGTCGATTTGCACCACCTCATGGCCGGGGTATGCTATCCTGACGGTCTGGCATGCTAAGAGGTCGTTGGCGGCCTGTCCGTATCCGGGCATGAAGATTGTCTTTTCCGTCACGAGATAATTGGCGTATGTGGCGGGAAGCCGCTGGCCTTCGTTATCATATACGGGGTCGGGAAGAGGCAGTTCCACGAGATTGTACGGCTGTCCGTCGCGCGTGCGGAAGAGGGTCAGTTGGGCTCGCATCTTCAGCAGTTCTTCGAAATGTTCATCGTCTACGTTGCGGCAACCGGTGAAGAGTATCGTATCATCGGGCGCCATTCGGGCGAGTGTGTCGATATGCGAGTCGGTGTCATCGCCGGCGAGTGCGCCGTAGTCAAGCCAGAGTATATGGTCTGCTCCGAGCCGGTCATGGAGTATCTCGTTGAGTTCGGCTTTCGTCTTGCCGCCGTTGCGGTTGGGCGAGCAGAGGCAGCGTGTCGTGGTGAGGAGCGTACCTTTGCCGTCCGTTTCTACGGAACCACCTTCGAGGATGAAGTCGCGCTCGTTGCGGTAACTCTCGGGTTCGAGGATATAGCGGTCGCGCAGGAAGAGGTTTACCAAGTTGTCTTTGTCAGCGGCAAACTTCAGTCCCCAGCCGTTGAAACCGAAATCGAGGTTGCGTCGGCGCTCCATGCGTATTACGGCGAGAGGGCCGTAGTCGCGCGTCCATGTGTCGTTGTATTCGGCCTCGAGGATTACGAGGTTTTCCCGGCGCACGTCGGCAAGAAGCCGCTCGGCGCGCTCTTTGTCGCGGGCAAGGAGGAGCACCTTGACGTCGGAGGCCGTCATGGCCTTGATGAGGGCATGATAGCAGTCCGATACCTTGTCCAAGATATAGTCCCAGTCGCTGCCGGCGTAAGGCAGCGCCATAAGGACACACTCCTGAGGCTCCCACTCCGCCAAAAATCGTATCTGATGATGACTCATTTTCTTCTAAATTAATAAAAGCATCCACCCCAACCACAAAATTAATCAAAAAAAACGAATCCAAAAAAATCTGCGCTAAATCTCCACCCATCCTGCGTAGTCCCCACAAGGGCGCAGCCCAAAGTGGATCTGCGTTTTGCTTCATCATATATAATTCCCCTTGTTATATGGATGGATAAGAATGTAGGCCAAACGCAGATGAGGGCAAGCTGCGCTTACTGCCCTCGAGGCGCAGGATTTTAGCAGATTAAGCGCAGATTTTTCTGATATTTTATTGATAAATAGAAAGTTCCGTGTTTATTCCGTTTTGTTCAGCGTCAGCGAGCGCAGCGATGCGTTGTTCCGGAATGGCTTAATCTTTTCAGTTCAAAAAAAGCGACTGAGACGATGCGAGTAGTCATGAGAACTTGATGGATTGAGTCATTCCGGAACTTATTGCTTGCTGCGCTCGCAGGCGCGGAACTGACGGAACAACACGGAATTTTTATTTAAGAAAGTCAACTAATATCAGGATTAGCCAACTCATTTTAAGACAGTCAACTAATTTCAGGATTAGTCGATCAGAAATATGTTTTGACGGCGAATAGGAATTGGTCGATGAAAATACGTTTGAATGCAGCAATGTTGTTTTGTTCGTAAAACATCAGCATCGCCTTTTTATAGTCAACAGAGTCGACCGTACGAAATGAGATAGGACAATACCCGTATGCTATCAATATTCCATTGCTCACTATTCTTGCCGTGCGCTTGTTACCATCCGTGAAAGCCTGAATATAACTGAGTAATACCAAAGAAAGCAATGCTTTCTCAAAGACATTGGTCTTACTATTGATCAAGTTCACACTATCCTCAAGAGCCTCACGAATCTGAAATTCATTATCGAGCGGCGTATAGTTGGTACCGGTGATACCTACACGGCGATGACGTATATTCCTTTCTACGCCAAGTTCTTTGGTTAGCAATGCATGAATTTCTTCAATACGGCCAACAGATATATCTTTAAGATATTCGGGAACGTCAAGAATGAAGTCCAATGCATCTTTGTGGTTAAGAAGCATAACCGCTTCTTCCTTTGTTTTGCCACTGGCCGTTTGCTTCTCTTTTAACAATCGTTCAGTTTCAAGCAGCGAATATGTGTTACCCTCGATTTGTGAGGATTTCCACGAAAGGTCAATGCCGAGTCTCTCCATCTCTTTCCGATATTCCAACTCCGACATCTCAGAGAGATGCTTCGTGAACACACTTTGAGCTTCCTCCAAAAGTCGGAGTTCATCTTCTGTAAAGAGATCTACCTTAGGCAGTAGGTCGTTTATCAATTCAAAGTTAAATGACTCTTGCACTTGTCGATCATCTATATCCTTCTCAAAATATGTGTCAAGATTAAGATCCATCGTAATATGTGCTTGGGGCGTAATGCGATAGCGGGTAGAGGGACCGCGACCCACTACCTCCACACTGCCGTTTGACACTGTTTCGGACAACAATCTCATTAGCGTCCTGTCGCTTACCTGTTTAGATAAAGATTGCTGAATATCGACACGCTTTGAAAGTGGGTTATAATGTAAGAATTGAAGAATTTCAGTCTGTATCGTCATGCTTAGATATTTAATCGCGACAAATTTAATAAAAATCCGGCAAAAATCACGCCAACTTGTCGCAATTATCACCACCATTCACCATATTTTGGCGCGATAACATTGCGGCCACCCAGCAAATCCAAAAAAATCTGCGCTAAATCTCCACCCATCTGCGTTGACCTCGCAAGGGCGTCAGCCCACGTGGATCTGCGTTTGGCCACCCATTTCATATAATTCGTTAGGTGCAGTCCCTCCGGGACATGGACGCTTTAGTTGGTCTTGTCCGGGCACTTTGTACCCGGTTATTGAAATTTTGTCCCTCCGGGACATGGGCCGCTACATCCCTATAACTGCTGTAGCACTGCTTGCGGAGCAAGGCTAACCCGGCGGGGTTGAATTTCGATAACCGGGTACGTAGTGCCCGGATTCAATCACTCCCCCTTGCCGCTGTCCCGGAGGGACTGCATATACCGCGACGTGGCCTGACAGCGCAACGTACGGACATGCCTTCGGCATGTTTCCGATACCACGACGCGGCCAAATCCAATACGCAAATGCTCATCGCTGCGCGATGTGGCAGCGAGACATGCCGAAGGCATGTCCGTACGTTGCTCGGAGGGGCCGCTTCGCAATCGTTGCTCGGAGGGGCCGCTTCGGAAATGACAATCGGCTGCAACGCTAATTGCAGCCGATTGATATAAGAGATTCACAATAATGCTATTATTAGAATCCGGTGATGTTTCCGGCATTATATTCCCATCTATTTGTAGACGAGTTCCACTTGAAGTTAGATGCCGGATAACTCTTTTCTACATTTTTAGTCTCATTAGTGTAGAAGTAATTTACCTTCAAAACTTTTCCGGACTCTGCCGTATTATATAATTCAAATTCTACACCATTGCTATATTGTACTTTATTATTCCAACTTTCACCCTTAGCATCAGATATTTTGTCGGAATCGCCGTCAATCCACATCCATAACTTATAGTCACCGTTAAAGGATAAATAATACTTACCGGGTTTGAATTTATCCAAAGTCTCACCATTAGTCGGTCCTGTCGGGGTCGATGCTGTGCCGGTGACGGTCAGGGTGTTGGCAGTGGGGTCGAAGGTGAAGGTGTAGGTGCCTGCTTCGAGATCTTTCCAGTTGGTACCGTTCACTTTCGCCGACATCGCGGTGTTGAGAGTTACCGTACCGTTGCCGTCATGAGCAATCCAATCTATTTGCTCGCTACCCTTCATCTTCTTGATACCGAAAGCACCCTTCAGCGGAGTCGTAACATTTTCAAGTACCCATTTACCGTTCTTCGGCTGCATATCTTTTGTTGCCCAGTTCGAATCAAATATGCTGCCATGAATAGCATAAGTATATTCATCATCTCCGGTATTGCCGCCGCCCTCTTTGGTGGCTACGAAACTGCCGCCTTCACCGGTCCAGTTCAGGGTGATGGTGTATTTGCCTCGCTCGGCAAATTTCCAGTTGTAGTCATCTCCGTTGCTATACAACGTATATGTGGTGCCGGGGGTTATCGCCGTGCCATTTATATTCTTCACATTGTGCTTCCACTCGTTATACTGACCGGAGTTCCAGCCGGTGTTCTTCTGAGCGATGACAAATTCTCCTTCCACAGTAACGTCAACCGTCAGTTCATATACACCCTTGTTATTGACCAATCCTTTAGAGGTGAATTCATATGAGTTGCTCGGGTTGCCCCAGTTGAGATTATTGAAATTACCCTTCAGGCGGAAGATCTCGTTGCTGTAGTCGGCCTGTTCTTCTGCCACCCAGTGACCCTTCTGGCCGGGACGCTCATCATCATAAGGGGCGGCACTCGTATAACTGCCCTTGTTCTTAAACTTGATACCGATACGGTTGGTGCGGTCTGTAGCAGAAACGTTGGAACCCTTAATTACTCCGGCGTCGACCGTATTGAAGACTACATACAGACGTGTCAGATCATAGTTCATCGTCGGAGTTATTTCAAACGGATGGAAACGAGTAGTATCGCTCGCTACTGCTATCTGGTCGCCGGGCCAGGTGTTCAGGCTCGTCTTCGTGCCGTCGCTGCTCTGATAATACATATACACGTGGGTATATCCCTTCACCTTGCAGGTGTATTTCGTGCCGTCAGTCTCGGGATTGTAGATGCCGGCACAACAGCGCACCGACATAAACGTATTGCTCATGTTGGTATTCTGCGAAGTGACGTTCATGCCCGCAAACTGCATGGTCTGATAATAGTTCGTTCCTGCTGCCGGCGTCATAGTGAGGTAGTAGCCGGCTCCTCTTTCACCGGTAACAGTTCCGTTCTTCTTTACCATATCGGCCGGGAAATAGTTGCGTATCAGTTTCGTCTGACCATCCTCGATTGCCGTAAACTGATAAGAGGGGGCATAATATTTCTCCTGGCTGCTATCGTAGCGCAACTGTATCGCAAAACCGGAAGATACCGTCAGCGAACGGAGCTGACCGTAGGTGGG
>CAYVZJ010000048.1:0-21239 GCA_964456155.1 uncultured Sangeribacter sp. | reverse complement strand
ATCGACGAGATCGACAAGATTGCCCGCAAGAGCGACAATCCCTCCATCACCCGCGATGTTAGCGGTGAGGGTGTGCAGCAAGGTCTTCTCAAACTGTTGGAGGGTTCGACGGTGCTCGTTCCGCCCAACGGTGGCAGAAAGCATCCGGAGCAGAAGATGATAGCGGTTGATACCAAGAATATACTCTTCATCTGTGGCGGAGCCTTTGACGGCATAGAGCGCAAGATTGCCTCTCGTCTTAACACTCACGTGGTGGGCTACGGCGTGGATGAGGCTCAGAAGAAGGAGAAGCGCGACAATCTGATGCGCTATGTCCTGCCTCAGGATCTCAAGTCGTTCGGACTCATTCCCGAGATAATCGGTCGTCTGCCGGTGCTTACGAGTCTCGAGCCGCTCGACCGCGAGGCGTTGCGACGCATCCTTACCGAGCCGCGCAATGCGCTTGTGAGACAGTATAAGAAGCTCTTTGAGATAGACGGCGTAAAGCTTGAATTTACAGACGATGCTCTCGACGCTATCGTAGATAAGGCTATCGAATACAAACTTGGTGCCCGCGGTCTTCGCTCCATTGTGGAGACTGTGATGGTCGATGCGATGTTTGAGGTGCCCTCACAGCACGTTGACACCTTTGTGGTAGATAAGAAATATGTGGATGAAAAACTGAAGGACGCATCAATAGCCTTCTGACACCAACATATAAGTTTATAGAATAGGGTGTATCATAGTCTATGATACACCCTTTTTTTGTGAAATGCTGTCCCGGAGGGACAGTATTTGGATAACCGGGTACGTAGTGCCCGGATATTGATATCAATCCGAACCATGTCCCGGAGGGACTGCATTTTTTTATATAAATTGTTGTCAAAATAAAAAAAATTCTTATCTTTGTAAAAGAGAGCATATTCTCCTCAAAAATATCCTACATCATGGCAGATGCGACATTAATAAAGTCAGCGTTAAAAAAATATTTCGGTTTTGAAGTTTTCAAGCAGTATCAGCAGGAGGTGATATCCGATATCCTCGACGGCAAGGATGTCTTCGTGCTGATGCCCACGGGAGGCGGCAAGTCACTCTGTTACCAGTTGCCCGCCCTTATTCAGGAGGGCACGGCCATCATCATCTCCCCTCTGATAGCGTTGATGAAAAACCAGGTGGACAGCATCCGGCATAATTGCGATGATATGTCGGTGGCTCACTTCCTCAACTCCTCACTTTCGCGCTCGGCTACCAACAAGGTGCGCAGCGACGTGCGTCTCGGCAAGACGAAATTGCTCTACGTCGCTCCCGAGTCGCTCACCAAAGAGGAGAATATCGATTTCCTCAAGGAGATTAAGGTCTCTTTTTATGCCGTTGATGAGGCTCACTGTATCTCTGAATGGGGTCATGATTTCCGTCCGGAATATCGCCGCATCCGCGAGATAATAGAGGTGATCGGCAGGGCGCCGATTGTCGCTCTCACCGCTACGGCCACACCGAAGGTGCAGCACGACATACGCAAAAATCTCGGCATCACCGAAGGCGAGGTCTATAAGATGAGTTTCAATCGTCCTAACCTCTATTATGAGGTGCGCCCCAAGACGAAAGACACCGCTCGCGATATCATAAAATACATCAAGAAAAATCCCGGCAAGTCGGGCATCATATACTGTCTCTCACGCAAAAGCGTGGAGGAATTTACCAAGATTCTTCACATCAACAACGTCAAGGCTCATCCGTATCATGCCGGTATGGATGCAGCGACGCGGGCTGCCAATCAGGATGATTTCCTGCAGGAGAAGGTGGACGTCATCGTGGCGACCATAGCCTTCGGTATGGGTATTGACAAGCCCGACGTACGTTACGTCTTCCATTACGACATTCCCAAGAGTCTTGAGGGATATTATCAGGAGACGGGTCGCAGCGGCCGCGATGGGGGTGAGGGTATCTGTATCGCTTATTACAGCACCAAGGATCTGCAGAAGCTCGACAAACTGATGCAGGGTAAGAGCCAGGGAGAGTTGGAGATCAGCCGGCAGTTGCTTATGGAGACGGCGCGCTATGCCGAGTCGTCATTGTGTCGCCGCAGAATCCTGCTCAATTATTTCGGTGAAAACATTGATAAAGATAATTGCGGTAACTGCGACAACTGCAAGCAGCCCAAGAGGAAGGTGGATGCCCGCGACGAACTGATTGTCACCCTCGAGGCAGTGCGCGAACTGGGTGAGAAATATAAGGCTGAATACATTGTGGCGTTCCTTACCGGAGAGGTCACTGACGAGATGAAACTTCGTCATCATGATGAGAACGAACTCTTCGGCGCGCTTGAGAATGTAGAACTCAGATTTATCAGAGCCCTTATTCAGCAGGCCACGATAGCCGGTCTCCTTGAGAAAGGCGTGGAGAATTACGGCGTGTTGCGTGTCACGGAGGCCGGCGAGGCCTTCTTGAGAGAGCCGCGTGCCTTCATGATCATAGAGATGTCTGACTTCAGTTCGGCCGACTATGAGATAGAGCAGGAATACGGTCATGTGGCCGATGATGAATTGTTTGCCATACTCAAGGGAGTGCGCAAGTCGTTGGCGAGGAAACATAATGTGCCTCCCTATGTCATCTTGCAGGATCCCGCTCTCGAGGTAATGGCCACGCATTATCCCGTCACTATTGAGGAACTTTCCAATATTCCCGGTGTCGGTCAGGCAAAGGCCAACCGGTTTGGCAAGGATTTTATAGATGTTATCAGCCGTCACGTGGAGATCAACGAGATAGTCCGTCCGGTGGTGATCAAGGTGCGTGTCGTGGCCGATAAGAATAAGGTGCGTTATCAGGTGCTTCAAGGCGTGGATAGAAAGGTCGACCTTCAGGACCTTGCCGACGCTAAGGGTCTGGAGTTTGACGAACTGCTTACCGAACTCGAGGCGCTCGTAACTTCCGGCACTCGTATCAACATTGATTATTATGTCAATGAGATACTTGATGAGGATGCAAGAGAGGATATTCTGGACTATATGCGCGATATGGAGGAGGATGACCTTGAAGAGGCCATACAGGAACTCGGTGGCGATTATACAGAAGAGGAGATACGCCTTATGCGCATCAAATTTTTATCTTCATGGTAAGATTGCGGAGTTTTTAATAAATTACTAAATTTGCATAAAATATCGCGGAGATATAATTTTTCCGAAGTGACTTCGTTTTTTTAGTTAGAATGAATTTTACATGGGGTTGTTCGTCATACATCCCCGTTTAGATAAAAATATAAGTAATTAATGAAGACAAAATTGCTGCTTGGCGGCGCTTTGGGGGTCTGCGCTCTTGCATGGGGTGCTAAAGACCAAGTGATTATGACAGTCAACGGGGTAGATGTCCCCAAATCTGAATTTGAGTACCTCTATCACAAGAACAGTCAGCAGCAGCTGGCTCCGCAGCCCATCGATGAGTATGTGGAGATGTTCAAGAATTATCGTCTGAAGGTGGCTGATGCGTTGGCTGCCGGCATAGACACTACGGAGTCTTTCCGTCAGGAGATGGCGCAATATCGCCATGATCTGGCTGCTCCGTATCTTGCAGACTCCGTTTACCTCAACAAATTGGTAAGTGAGGCTTACAATCGCTCTCAGGAAGAGGTTGAATCTTCCCATATCATGATTTTCAAGAGCCGTGATGAGGCCCAGAATGCCACCACAAAGGCTCACCTTGACAGCCTCCGCACTGTGTTGGCCAATGGCGGTGATTTCTCAGAGTTGGCCGCTCAATACAGTCAGGACCGCGGCAGCTCGCAGCGTGGCGGCTATCTCGGTTGGATAGTGGCCGGCAAACTCCCTTATACATTTGAGACCACAGCCTACGCGCTCAAGCCCGGAGAGATTTCCGAGGTTGTCGAGAGCCCGATGGCTTATCATATCCTGAAGGGTGGCAAGCATCGTCCCGCCAGAGGCATGGTACACGTATCGCATATCATGCGCATGGTGCCTCCCGGCAGCGACCCGTCGGCAGATGCCGCCGCCAAGGCTAAAATGGACAGCATCTACGCTGTGCTGCAGGTTACTCCCGCTCTCTTTGAAGAGATGGCGGTCAATTACTCCGAAGACCAGGGTTCGGCTCGCAACGGCGGACTCCTTCCCTGGTTTGGCGCCGGTCAGATGGTAGAGGAGTTTGACAGTGTTTCTTTCGCACTCCCCGTTGAGGGTATCAGCGAGCCTTTCCGCACACGCTTCGGCTGGCATATCGTCTACAAGTTAGAGCAGAAGGGTGTGCCCTCACTTGAGGAGATGAAGGGCGACGAGTTGAAGCGTATTGCCAATCCACAGGACGAAAGATATAATCTTGTGCGCCAGCATCAGACGGAAAGATTGGCTGCCAAACATAAGGCGGCTCTCAATCCGGTGGCTGTCGACCGTCTGCGTCTCGGTCTTGTGATGAATGGGCTTGACAGCACCTATTATGAGATGAATAATACTCCGGCGATACGCGCCATCGAGATCGGTCATATCGGCAAGACTCCGCTCTTGGCCGGTGACTTCCTCGACACGTTCCACGGTGCCCTGCAGCCCGATCCCGCTGCCGCCGAGAAGCTCTTCAACAATAACCTGGATTTCTTCTACAACGACGCACTTCTCTCCGTTGAGGAGAATGCGCTCGAGTCTACAGAGCCTGATTACCGCAATCTCTTGCATGAGTATGAGAACGGTTCGCTGCTCTACGAGATAAGCGTTAAGAAAGTATGGGATCCTGCATCAAAGGATGAAGAGGGTCTTAAGAAATTCTTCGAGGCTCATCGCGGCGACTACAAATGGAAGGAACCGCGCGTGAAGGGTATCCTCGTTCAGTCGCCCAACGACAGTGTATCGGCAGCGGTGACAGCAGCATATCTCGCTATGGACAAGTCTGACGGCAAAGCCATCTCCAATCTCCGTAAGGAGTTTGGCAAGGAGGTGGCAATCGATAAGGTGCTGGCCAAGAACGGTCAGAACGCAATGGTAGACAATCTCTTCTTCGGCGCTCCGGAGGTTAAGCCTTCCAACAGCAATTACACCACCTATTTCATCCTTGACGGTGTCTTGCTCGACGGTCCGGAGGATGTAAGCGACGTGCGCGGTCAGGTGACCAGCGACTATCAGGAATATCTTGAGCAGCAATGGGTCGACGAATTGCGCGCCAAATATCCGGTGACAGTCAATGATAAGGTCCTGAAAAAGGTGAAATAATGACTGAATGGCGGTAACACGCAGTATACGAGCACACGAATCCGCGGCGCGGATATCATTGCTCCCGATAATTTTGTTGTCGGGAGCATTGCTGTTGTTTACAGCGTGCTCGCAGCAGAAGGAGTCATCGTTGCCCGACGATGTGCTTGTCACTGTAGGCGACAGCGCTCTTACTCGCAATGATGTAGTGCGTCAGATACCACGCGGACTCACTCCGGAAGACAGCAGCGAGATGTTTCAGCGGTTGGTCGCCTCATGGCTTCAGCAGATGTTGCTTACAGACGTAGCCTCCGAGAATGTCGACGATATGGAGCATATCGAGAAGATGGTGAGTGAATATCGCAACACTCTTATCATCGAGTCTTATCGTCGCAAGTTGCGCGCATCTCACGTCAAGACCGTCAACACCGACTCCCTTCGCGCATATTATGACCGCAACAGCAAGGACTACATATTGCAGCGCCCCGTGATAAAGGGGCTCTTCATAAAAGTTCCCTCCAATGCCTCTCGCCTGCGCGACATCCGGCGGTGGATGAATCTTGCCACCCCCGATGCCATCGACAATCTTGAGAAATATGCCCTTGGCGAAAGCGTGAAATACTCCTTTTTTGAGGATAAATGGATGGATGCCGGCACTATCGAGCAGCAGATTCCTTATCGCTTTTACGATCCGGATGCGTTCGTGAGCACGAATTCCTTTTTCGAGACGGAATATGCCGGTATGACGTATATGCTGCATATCAGCGACCATATACCCTCCGGCCAGCAGATGCCCTTTGAGGTGGCGCTTCCGCTGATACGCGAGACGTTGGAGGCGCGGCAGAGTGACGCTTACGAGAAGGCGCTGATGCACCAACTTTATGAGAATGCGGCCAAAGAGGGGAAACTCAAAGTCTATGACAAAGACAATGTGAAAATCTGATGATTGACCCATTGACAAATAAACTGAATTATTGACAACAGAAAAATTATAAAGTGAAAAGAATAGGTAAGACAGGCGTTGTGGCTGCGACGGTGCTCCTCGGAGTGAGCGGCCTTGTGATGGCGAAGCCCGCCAAAAATACTGTAGATGAGGTGGCATGGGTCATCGGTGATGAGGCCATCTTCCGCTCTGACGTTGAAGAGCAATACTCGCAGATGCGCAGTGAGGGTATCAACATCCAGGGTGATCCTTATTGCGTCATTCCCGAGCAACTGGCCGTCGAAAAACTCTTCCTGCATCAGGCGAAGATTGATACGATCGAGGCGCCCGACAACCAGGTGCAGATGCAGACCGACAGGCGTATCAATTTCTTCGTCACCAACCTCGGTTCGAAGGAAAAGGTGGAGCAGTATTTCCGCAAGCCCCTGCCTCAGCTTCGCGAGCAGTTGATGGAGATGATGCGCAACGACTATATCGTAAGCAGCGTAAAGCAGAATCTTACTAAGGATATCAAAGGCACGCCTCGCGAGGTGGGGCGCTATTTCGAGTCGCTGCCGGAAGACAGCGTGCCCTACGTGCCCCTGCAGGTAGAGGCTCAGATTATCACCGTCAATCCCGTTATTCCCCGTCAGGAGATTGAGGATGTCAAGGCACGTCTGCGCGACTTTGCCGACCGTGTGAATCGCGGTGAGTCGGAATTTTCCACGCTTGCCATCATGTATTCGGAGGATGGCAGCAGTATGCAGGGCGGCGAACTCGGTTTCCACAGCAAGGCAGACTTTGTGCCGGAATTCTCCAATGTCGCTTTTAATCTTAACGACCCTAAGAAGGTGTCGCGAATCGTGGAGACGGAATTCGGTTTTCATATCATCCAGCTTATCGAGAAGAGGGGAGAGCAGATCAACGTGCGTCATATCCTCCTGCGTCCTAAGGTGAGCGATGCCGACCTGCGCGAGAGCATTACCCGACTCGACTCCCTGCGCAATGATATCGTCGGCGGCAAAATCAGTTTTGATGAGGCTGCAAGATATGTATCGCAAGATAAGGATACACGCAATAATGGCGGCGTGATGATCAACAATGCAGGCTATACCTCCACACCTCGTTTTGAGATGCAGCAACTCCCGCCGGAGGTAGCGAGCCGCATCGAGAAGATGGAGCCGGGAGAGATTTCCGAGGCCTTTATCATGAAGGATGAGAAGAAGAATGCCGATGTTGTGGCCATCGTGCGACTCAAAGAGAGAATACCCGGTCATAGAGCCTCCATGCAGGATGATTATAATATGATCAAAAACCTGTATGAGGAGCATCTGAAGGATGAAAAAATCAAGGAGTGGGTTGAGCAGAAGATCAAAGAGACCTACGTCCGCATAGAAGACGGCTGGAACGGCTGCGATTTCCAATACGAAGGCTGGATAAAGTAGGGACGCGATTAATCGCGTCCGCCCCTCCGAGCAACGTATATAAAGATTATGATGAAGAGAGATATTACATTTTTCGAGCGTTTCAGCCGCAGAGTGATCTGCGTGCTGCTCGGTGCTATTGTCCTCTTTAGCATAGCATCTGTGGCTCAGAAACCACAGTCCTCCTCCAAGCCGAAGCCCGGTCAGACAAGCAAGACCGCGCCCGCGAAGCCAAAATCGGAATACACCCGTCCCGACCCGCAGTATCCCCTCACTCCACAGATACCCTCCGTAAATCGCTACAAGAAGGATTTTGTCTTTCTCGAGCAGGCCGACTCACTCTTCCGTCCGCGCACCGCTACAGAGGAGATGCAGATCGTCAAGGGTAATGTCAAGTTTCGTCAAGGCGGCCTCTGGATGTATTGCGACTCCGCCTACTATTATCCCGAGCGCAATTCTATCGAGGCCTTCAGCAATGTCAGGATGGAGCAGGGAGATACGCTCTTCGTATATGCCCACGAACTCGATTACGACGGTGTGCTCCGTTTTGCGAAATTGCGCTGCGGACCCACCCGCGAGCAGGTGCGTCTCGTCAACCGCGACGTCACACTTACCACCGATACACTCGACTATGACATGAATATGGACTTGGGTTGGTATTCATACGGTGGCCGACTCGAAGACAAGCAGAATATCCTCACTTCGCTATACGGCAACTATTCCACAGCCACCAAAGACGCGCAATTCTACACCGACGTCTTCCTGCGCAGCAAAGAGGAGAATAAGTTTGAGATGTATACCGATACGCTCTATTATAACACTCAGACACACTTGGCGCGAATAGAGACCTACACGGAGATATTCAGCGAAAATGACACCATCTACACGATGAAGGGTCTGTATAACACCGAGAGCGGTGTCGCAGAACTGATGAGCCGGTCTACGGTAATGCATCGCGACAGTCTCAACCGCGTCACTACACTCGTCGGCGACTCCATAGTCTACGACCCCGAGACGCGTATCACTCGCGCCTACTCCTTCCGCGACCCGGCCAAGAAGCCCACGCCGATGGTGATCACCGACACTGCCCGCAAAGCGACGCTCATTGGCGGATTCGGCATCTACAACGACTCCACGCGCGAAGCCATGGCTACGGAATATCCGCTGATGATAGAATATTCGCGTCCCGACTCGCTGTATCTCCGCGCCGACACAATCCGCACATGGCTCGTCAACCGCCTTGTGCCGGTAGCATTGCCCGCCGACTCAATAAAAACTATAATTACGGCAGATTCTATTGGTGGTGACATTCCGTTAGACTCTATCGCAGGATTTGAACTCCCGGACTCTATTGATATGGCACTCCCTGTAGATTCAATAGGGGAGATGCGACAACCGGTGGTGGTGCGGGATTCTGTGATGAAGGAATTTCATGTAGCGAAGGCATATCCTCGAGGACGTTTCTTCCGCAAAGACCTGCAGGGTGTCTCCGATACGATTACTTTCACCGAATACGACTCGTTGCTTAATCTGACCCGCCTGCCGATAGTATGGAGCGAAGAGCGACAGATCAAGGGAGACACTATCATAGTGCATTTCAATGACTCCACGGCCGACTGGGCGCGGTTGCCTCACAAAGGTCTGCTGATGGAGAATGTTGACGAGGATTTCTATAATCAGTTGTCCTCCGACCGTATGATGATATACCTCGACGGCGAAGGATTGCGCCGTCTGGAAGGGGAGGGCTCGGTGATGACCATATTCCTGCCGATGGAGAAGGACTCCACATACTCGCGCTTCGTATATGCGGAGAGTTCCTATATGGATGTCGACCTTACCGACGGAGCTCTCGACCGACTGAAGATGTGGCCGGACGTCAGTGGCACTGTCACGCCGATAGGTGATGTGAAGAATAGTCAGAAATTACTGCCGAAGGCGGAATGGCTCGGCATATTGCGTCCGCGCCGCGAATGGTATGAAGAGAAGATGGTGTGGGGTGATGACCTCGGTGAAATATCCGAAGAATTAGAGCGCTATTTTGCCCAATAACCAAGAGGCAACAGCAAAATCCTGATGCAATAAGTCGCAACCGGATGCAGCCCGAAACAACAAGTTAAATTTAAGAAAGGAAAAGAAATGTCAGATATCATAAGATTGCTACCCGACTCTGTGGCCAACCAGATAGCGGCCGGAGAGGTAATCCAGCGTCCGGCTTCCGTCATCAAGGAGCTGGTGGAGAATGCCGTGGACGCGGGTGCTTCCGATATCCGCATATATATAAAGGATGCAGGGCGCACGCTCATACAGGTAGTAGACAACGGCAGCGGCATGAGCGTCACCGATGCGCGCATGGCCTTCGAGCGTCATGCCACCTCCAAGATACGCCGTGCCGACGACCTCTTCTCCCTCCATACGATGGGTTTTCGCGGCGAGGCTCTCCCCTCGATATGCGCCATCTCTCAGGTGGAGGTGCGCACCATGCGACGTGGCGACTCCATAGGCACGCGGCTCGTCATCAACGGTTCGAAGGTAGAGTCGCAGACCCCCGAAGTCTGCGAACCCGGCACCTCCATCTCCGTGCGCAATATCTTCTTCAACGTCCCGGCCCGGCGGAAGTTTCTCAAGAGCGACAACGTCGAGTTCTCCAACATCCTGCGTGAATTTGAGCGCCTGGCGTTGGTCAACAACAAAATCCGCATGAGCATCGACACCGGCGGAAGGCATATCGAATTGCGCGCCGGCACCTTCAAGCAGCGCATCGAAGACCTGTGGAAAAACAATCTGAAGCCCGACCTGCTCCCCGTGGAGGTAGATACGTCATTGGTCAAGATCGAGGGCTATATCTCACGTCCCGAGCATGCCCGCCGTCGCAACGCGCTGCAATATCTGATAGTCAACGGTCGCAATATGCGCCATCCCTATTTCCATAAGGCGATAGTGAGTTGCTACGACTCGCTGATCACTCCCGACTCCCAGCCCTGTTATTTCCTGAAATTCACCGTCGATCCCTCCACCATCGACGTCAATATCCATCCCACGAAGAATGAGATAAAATTCGAGTATGAGAATGATATCTGGCCGTTGCTGACAGCCGCTGTCAAGGCAGCGCTTGGCAAGTATTCCGCCGTACCGTCGATAGACTTTAGCGCTGAGGCCGTGCCGTTGCGTCCTGCCGAGCCGGATGCCATACCCGAGCCGCCTCGCCAGCGTCTTACCCCCGGATATACACCCTTCGAGCGTCAGAACACGCGCAATTGGGACACCCTTTACGGCGACTTTATGACGCGAAGAGGTGAGACGCTTCCCTCCGGCCCCGAATTTGACGACACGGTGTTGGCGGGTATGGAGCAACCAGCCGAGCAGCGGGCCATCTGCATGCAGTTTGCCGACAAGTATATCATTACTCCGACGCGAGACGGACTGATGATCATCGACCAGTATAGAGCGCATGTAAAGGTGCTGTATGAGCGTTATTATCACGCTGCCCTGCAGCGGGAGAGTGTCGCCCAGGGTGT
The DNA here is from genome assembly GCA_964456155.1 of uncultured Sangeribacter sp. Taxonomy (GTDB): domain Bacteria; phylum Bacteroidota; class Bacteroidia; order Bacteroidales; family Muribaculaceae; genus Lepagella. The sequence continues at coordinate 10,216 of CAYVZJ010000048.1, read as the reverse complement.
CGTCTTTCCCGAAAGTGTGGAGTTGCCTCCTGAACTCCAGAGCGTCCTTTCCGATGTGGAGCCGGAATTGGCGCGGTTGGGCTATACGCTGCGTTACGTGGAGGGTGATGAATGGTTGATCGAAACCGTTCCCGCCACCCTGCGGGAGGTTTCGCAACGCGACGTGGTGTTGCGCCTCCTGGAGTCTGTATGTGAGTCGTCGATAAATTTCGGAGCTGATGTGCGGCCTGTGGAGGCTATCCTGCAACGGATGGCATTGTCGATGGCACGCAGCGCTGCGATACGCGGCGGTCGCCGGCTATCCGGCGAGGAGATGGAGCAGTTGATTGCCGAACTCTTCGCATTGCCCGATCCGGCCTATACGCCCAATGGCAACAGCATTTACCGGTTGCTCGACGAGGCATCCGTAGCAAGACTGCTCTCCTAAGCCTGCTTTTGAGTCGCTGCCTGCGCCTGCTGCTGTGTCTGCGCCCCAGAAGTGTCTTGCGCCTCAGCGGTGTCTTGCGCCTGCTGCTGTTCCTCCTCTTCGATAAAGTTGCCCTGACCGATACGCAGACCCTGCTTGTTGCGCGTCTGTATGATATTGGTGATATAGACAGTGAATATCGGGAAGAGCATCATGCCGAGTGCGGCGAGCACCACCGAGAGGACGCGTCCCACCGGTGTGACGGCGATGATGTTGGAGCCGACGGTTGTCACGTCCATAGTGGCCCACCACAGCGCATCCATATAGGTATTGACAAGAGGATTGATGTTTTCCTCAAAGACGAAGAATATCACGCTGGCGAAATACACCGTCGCCACGAGCGTCAGCAGGTAGGAGAGGAAGAGGCCTGTGGCGCGGTTGGAGGTAAGCCAACCGATTACGATAGCCAATGCGTAGCCGCCTCTCACGAGCGGAATGTATCGCAGCAGGTAGGTCACCTGGCTGTCAAAAGTCCATCCGAAATAGTCTATTATCGTCCAGTAAGGGATTGATACGAGGAAGAAGACGAAATGGGTCACGAGATAGTGCCATTTCTTTTCCGCCATAAACCATTCAAGGAAGAAGTCGAGCAGGAATAGCAGACATATCCATAACTGTACGGACATGAATTTGGGTTCTTCATAGAAGGCGAAATTCTTGAATGTATCTATCGAGATGATAATGATGAGGAATAGCGAGAGGAGCAATACTGAGATGTGCAGCCAGAAGTAGATGGTCTTTCTGATTTTTGTCTCCTTTGCGGTGTATACTCTGTTAAACATAGTTATAGTGGATTTTTTGGTTTGTTTGGGGCGGACGAATTTATTGTGTCCGTACAGGGCGGCGAATTTATCGCGTCCGTACAATTTTAACAAACAAAACGTGGGAAATGTTAAATATTTTAAACTAAATTTAACTTTGTTATGTTAAAAAATTATAACATGATGCAATATCGTGATATATCGTGATTCATCCTGATAATAATAAAGAAAAGTTATGACACAGCAAGCAAGTATTCCGGCGTGGCGGGAATTTCCGCGCACCCTCTTTCGTGGCGTTGGCCAGGTGATGTTTCAGGACAGTCTATGGACCGGTCTGTTCTTTATGGCAGGTATCTTCGTGGGTGCCTATATGGAGGGCGGACAGTTTGGCATGGTAGCGTGGGGCGCTCTCGTCGGTGTGATAGTCTCGACGCTCACCGGTTATTTGCTCCGTCTGCCGGACGACAACGGTGCCCAGGGTCTCTGGGGCTTCAACGGCGTTCTTGTCGGTTGTGCGTTTCCCACCTTCATGGGCAATACCGTCTGGATGTGGCTCGCGCTTATCCTCTGTTCAGCGATGACCACGTGGGTACGCACCGGACTCAATAATATAATGGGACCGTGGAAGGTGAGCAGTTTTACGTTCCCCTTCGTGCTCTCCACATGGTTTTTCCTTCTCGCCGCGCGTCTCCTCCACGGCATGCCGCCGGAATTCATGTCTACCCCGGCCTTCCCGGCTGAGACTGTCGGTCATCTTGACATGAGTTTTGGCTCGCTCGTAGAATACTGGCTGAAGGGTATCGCTCAGGTATTCCTTATCAACTCCTGGATTACCGGCATACTCTTTCTGGTCGGTTTGGCAGTGAGCAGTTGGCGGGCAGCCCTCTGGGCAGCCATCGCCTCGGCGGTCTCTCTCTTCATCGTCATCGTATGGCAAGGCCCGGCCGCGGATATCGCCGACGGACTCTATGGCTTCTCTGCTGTGCTGACCGGTATAGCATTAGGTGCCACCTTCTGCAATTCGAATAATTGGCGCACGTGGATATGGGCTATTCTCGGCATAGTGGCTACAGTCTTTGTTCAGGCGGCAATGAATGCCTTCTTTGCACCTATGGGTCTGCCGACGCTTACCGGTCCGTTCTGTATCGCTACATGGATATTCTTGCTTCCGCAGTACAATCAGTTTAAGCCATAGGTCATATTAAGTCATAGGTCATAGTGATGAGTTATGAGGTTTTGATGTCATCAGGTCATCAGGTCATCAGGTCATCAGGACTTTGGGGAATTCGGTAAAAATTTGATTATGAATTCAGAAAAGAAATATGAGGTGGCTACTATGCCGTTGACGGCTCGGCATTGGTGGATCGTGTTTGTGGCCTCGCTCGGTCAGCTGATCGGCACGACTGTGGCCACGATTGCCGGTATCATCATACCGATGATCAATATCCTCTCCCGGCCGGAACTCTCCTCCTTTATGCAGGGACTTATCGGAGCGGCCGATTTGATAGGCATCATGGTGGGTAGCGTGCTGTTTGGTCGTCTCAGTGACCGGTACGGTTATCTGCTCTTCTTCCGCCTGTGTCCGTTCCTGGTATTGACGGCAGCGTTGATAGCCGTCTTCGTGCCGAATGTATGGGTGTTGGTAGCCGCTCTCTTTGTCATCGGTATCGGTATCGGCGGTGAGTATAGCCTTGACTCCAATTATGTCAGCGAACTGATGCCTGTACGTTGGCGTCAACCCATGTTGGGTGTGACGAAAGCAGCGTCAGCGTTGGGTAATATCATCGCAGCGGCGTTGGCCATGTGGTGGGTGCTGACTACGCGCGAAGCCTCCCTTTGGCCCGACCTTATGTATATAATAGCCGGAGTGGCGGCCGTGATGCTGCTATCGCGCATCAAGTTTTATCAGAGTCCGAAGTGGTTGATGGACCACGGCAAGGAGGCTGCCGCCGAGAAGGCCGTGCAGCAGTTCTTAGGCAAGGATGTATATTTGGCGGAAGACAACGCCGGGGATAACGCCGATAATACTAAATCTTCATCGCAGTCGAAATCGCAGCCCGAATCTCAACCTGAATCCCAACCTGAATCTCTTGGTGCTTTTGCCTTTATGCGCAAGAACTTTGCGAAGGTGATGCTTAGCGGCGTGCCCTGGGCATGTGAGGGCTTGGGCGTGTATGGTATCGGTGTATTCATCCCGATGCTCGTCATGGCTCTCGGCATTGAGCATGTCAGCGACGGCATGTTGCCTATCCTTCATGTCGCGGAGTCGATCAAGACTACCCTCTGGATATCCTGTATCATCTTGCCGGGCTTTATCATCGGCGTATTATTGACCGACCGCAAGGCTAACGTAGTTCGGCTGCAGTCGGTGGGTTTCTGGGCATGTGCCGTTTCGTTGATAGTATTGCTGCTCTCTTATCATTTGCATTGGGCCAAGTGGATATCTCTAATCGCGTTTATGCTGTTTGAGTTGTTCCTCAATATAGGTCCTCACCTGGTGACGTATCTCTTGCCGCCGAAGATATATCCCGTGGCTGTGCGTGGTCAGGGCACCGGCATAGCGGCGGCCATCGGTAAATTAGGCGCTGTCTTAGCGGTGTTCCTTATCCCGGTGTTGCTGAAGGCCGGTGGAGCAGTCCTCGTGCTGTCAGTCTCGGCCGCTGTAATGGCCATCGGAGCGATAATCACCCGCGTATACGGCAGGAAGGTCGGAATATAAAGATATAAATCGTTCGCGGAGGGGGATGCGATAAAAAAATTGTTGAAAGGATGATAAAAAATCAAAATATATTGTTAATTTTGTAGAGTGATATCTCATTTTGTCTTCCCTCGATATGATAGAAGTCCGGAGAAGACAGATGTATATCACAGAATGTTAAACAATTAAACCCGCAAGCTATGCATTTTACACCTAAAGAGCAAGACAAACTGACTCTCTTGTGTGTCGGCCTGATTGCCGAGCGTCGCCTTAAGAAAGGTTTGAAGCTGAATTATCCCGAATCCGTTGCTTACATCACAAGTTGTGCCCTCGAGGATGCCCGTGAAGGCAAGACAGTGGAGGAGGTGATGCACGACGCCACGACAGTGCTTACCAAAGAGCAGGTGATGGAGGGTGTGGCCGACATGATCACACTTCTGCAGGTGGAGGCAGTCTTCACAGACGGTTCCCGACTCGTTTCCATCCACAATCCTATTCGTTAACCATTAGAACAAACTCACCATGGCAGATACTACCAACAATCAGCAGTCCGCTCAGCAGCCGACTCAGCCGGTGGAGAGAACAGCGGCAGCTCCCACAGCTGCGGGTTATTCCACCCCTACCGGTGTATATACCGGTCAGCCCCCGATCGCCTATCCCAAGACTCCGGGTTTTGAGCCCGCAGAGCCTTGTCCCGTAGGCGGTGTCATCCTCAAGGATGAACCCATCGAATATAATGTCAATCGTCGCACCGTCAAACTGACGGTAAGAAATACAGGCGACCGCCCCGTGCAGATCGGTTCTCACTTCCACTTCTTCGAGGTGAACCGCTACATGGAGTTTGACCGTCCGAAAGCGTTCGGTTATCACCTCAACATACCGGCTACTACGGCTGTTCGTTTCGAACCGGGCGAGGAGAAGGAAATCGAACTCGTGTCATACGCCGGCAAGCAGAGAGTCATCGGTTTCGACGGACTCGTCAACGGCTACACCGGTCTCGAGGATACTCCCTCATTCTATCCCAAGCGCACTGAGGCTATACGCCGCATGCAGGAATACGGCTACAAGTCAGTATCCGAAGAGGAAGCAGAGGCCGAGTATACTCAAAACGAAATCAAGAAATAATATCACTCACCAAAAAGACGTTATAGCATGGCTACAATTTCAAGAAAAGAGAACAATATGCTGTTCGGCCCGACGGTGGGCGATAAAATCCGTCTCGGCAATACCGACCTTTACGTAGAGATAGAGAAAGACCTCCGCGTATACGGCGATGAGGTAATCTACGGTGGTGGCAAGACTCTTCGCGATGGCATGGGTCTGGCCAACGAATGCACATCAGAGGCCGGTTCACTCGATCTCGTGATTACCAACGCCACAATCCTTGACCCGGTGCTCGGCGTAGTAAAGGCCGACATAGGTATCAAGGACGGCAAGATCGCCGGCATCGGTAAGGCCGGTAACCCCAACATCATGGAGGGTGTCACTCCGGGACTCGTCACCGGTCCCTCCACTGATGCTATCTCCGGCGAGCACATGATAGTGACGGCAGCCGGCATCGACGGTCACGTGCACTTCTGCTCACCGCAGCAGGCTTACAACTGTCTCTCCAACGGTATCACTACCCTTATCGGCGGTGGCGTAGGTCCGACAGACGGTACCAACGGTACGACAATCACAGCCGGTGCGTGGAACCTCGGCAAGATACTCCAGAGTGTCGACGGTCTCCCCATCAACGTTGGTCTTCTCACTAAGGGTAATGCCTCCAATCAGGAGATACTCCGCGACCAGATCATAGCCGGCGCGTGCGGTTACAAGATACACGAGGACTGGGGCGCAACTCCCTCCGTAATCCGCGAATGTCTCACGGCAGCAGACAAGTATGACGTGCAGGTGGCAATCCACACCGACACACTCAATGAGTCAGGCTATGTGGAGGATTCAATCGCAGCGATGGATGGACGCACCATCCACACATATCATACAGAGGGTGCCGGCGGCGGTCACGCTCCCGACCTTCTGAAGGTGGCTTCGATGGCCAACGTGCTGCCGTCATCCACCAACCCGACGCTCCCCTTCGGCATCAACTCACAGGCTGAGCTCTTTGACATGATCATGGTATGTCACAACCTCAACCCCAACATCCCCTCTGACGTGGCATTCGCAGAGAGCCGTGTACGCCCGGAGACACAGAGCGCCGAGAATATCTTCCATGACCTCGGTATCATCTCCATGGTATCATCCGACTCACAGGCTATGGGTCGTGTAGGCGAGTCATTCATGCGTACATTCCAGATGGCTTCATATATGAAGGCAGTAAGAGGCAAATTGCCCGAGGATAGCGCTGACAACGACAACTTCCGCGTGCTCCGTTATCTCGCTCAGATCACTATCAACCCCGCCATCACTTACGGTATCTCCGACGTGCTCGGTTCGATAGAAAAGGGCAAGATGGCCGACCTTGTGATCTGGGAGCCCGCCTTCTTCGGTACGAAGCCCAATCTCGTTATCAAGGGTGGTGTGATCAACTGGGCGAATATGGGTGATCCCAACGCATCGCTCACCACACCGCAGCCGAAGATCATGCGTCCGATGTACGGCGACTTCGGCGAGTGTCTCCCCAACACCCGTATGACGTTTGTATCACAGGCATCCTACGATTTGGGCATCAAAGATCAACTCGGTCTCAAGTCGATCGTTTACCCCGTGCACGGTGTGCGTCAGCTCTCTAAGGCCGACATGGTCCGCAACACTGCCACTCCGCACATCGAGGTTAATCCCGAGACATTCTATGTGCACGTAGACGGCGAACTCGCCTACGTTCCGCCGGCAAAGACTCTGCCTTTGGCTCAGCTTTACTGGTTCAGCTAATAAGATAAATATGCTAATGATAAATTGGTAATTTTAATAGATCCGGAGGGTGTGTCTGTGTGAACAGGCACATCCTCAATCTTATATCAATCAACATGAATATATACACAGAAATACTTGGTAACGTCAACCTTTCCGAGGAATGGCGCGACCTACTGAAAGATTGTCAGGTGGATGACATCTTTCTCGACCAATGGACCGCGCAGAAGTCGCGTTTTCTCGCTACGGGTGTGTCAGGTCATGAATATCCGGTAGCGTTGGCTCGCCATACGCAGATAGTTGACGGCGACATCATCGCCTACAATCCGGAGGAGAAGAGTGCTGTCGTGCTCCGCCTCGAACTAAACCCCGTTCTTGTCATCGACCTCGCGGGCATAAGCGACCGCGACACGGACACTATCATACGCACGTCGCTGGAGTTGGGTCACGCCATCGGCAACCAGCACTGGCCCGCCGTTGTCAAGGGTACGAAGGTTTACGTGCCGTTGACCGTTGACCGCAAGGTGATGCTCTCCGTCATGGAGACGCACAATATCCCCGGCATCACTTACGAATTCATGAAGGGCCAGGAGGTGATACCATATATGGCGCCTCACGAGATACGCCGTCTCTTCGGCGGAGCAAGCCATGAGAGTCACGGACATGCTCACGTACACTCACATGGCGGTGTGTTCCACACTCACGCCCATGACCATCTCACCAGCGATCATCACGACCACGAGCACGACCACCATCACGAGCATCACGACCACGAGCATCATCATGAGTAAAAGTAATCTTGCTGCGCTGATGCGTTTGCTGCAGTTTTCCGACGGCACCTTTCCCGTGGGCACCTTCTCCTTTTCCAACGGACTGGAGACGGCAGCCGGCGAGAATATAGTGCATGATGCGGCGTCGTTGGAGCAGTTCAGCAAGTCGCAGGCCATGCAGGCCGCCTTTACCGACGGCATCGCAGCCCTTCATACCCATCGCGCATATCTTGCCGGCGACTATGATAAGATAATGGAGGCAGACAGTGCGTTGATACTCTGCAAGATGAATGATGAGGCACGGCAGATGCTCTGCCGCATGGGCAAGAAACTTGCCGAGTTAGCCGTTCAGCTCTTCGACAGTGAGCAGATAGGGCGGTGGCTTGAGGATATCAAGGCCGGAAATACGCCCGGAACGTATCCTGTGGCGCAAGGACTCGTCTTTGCGGCTGCGGGTATTGACGAACGTGATCTCTTCTGTTCGCACCAGTATGGCGTGGTGAATATGGTGGTGTCTGCAGCGTTGAGATGTGTCCGCGTGTCGCATTATGACACGCAGAAGATCTTGTATAAGATATCCGATGAGGTGGAGGCACTCTATGAGCAGGTGAAGCCGCTGCGCCTCGATGAGATGAATGCTTTCTTTCCTATGCTCGATATTCTTGCTTCCATGCATGAGAAAGGGAAGATGAGGATGTTTATGAATTAGGTCATAAGTCATAGTGACATGAATTAGGTCATAAGTCATAGTGATTAGTGATGAAGTTAAGTCAGGATGTCATTATGTCATTATGTCAGAATGACTAGGAATTTAAATTTAGATTAGAGAAAAATGAGTCAGACTTGTAGAATAGGGATTGGAGGACCGGTAGGGTCAGGTAAGACAGCGTTGATTGAGGCTATCACGCCGCGTCTTTTGGAATTGGGACAGAAGGTGCTTATTATCACCAACGATATAGTTACCACGGAGGATGCCAAGCATGTGCGAAAGACGCTGAAGGGCATTCTTGTGGAGGATAAGATCATCGGTGTGGAGACGGGTGCGTGTCCTCACACTGCCGTGCGTGAGGATCCGTCGATGAATATTGCCGCCGTCGAGGAGATGGAGGCTAAGTTTCCGGATACGGATATCGTGCTCATAGAGTCAGGTGGCGACAACCTTACGCTGACGTTCAGTCCGGCGCTTGTGGATTTCTTCATCTATGTGATAGACGTGGCTGCCGGCGACAAGATACCGCGCAAGGACGGACCGGGTATTTCGCAGAGCGACATTTTGGTAATCAACAAGACCGACCTGGCTCCGTATGTTCATGCCGACCTGTCGGTGATGGACCATGACTCTAAGTTGATGCGTCCCGGCAAACCCTTCGTCTTCACCAACTGCTTTACCGGTGAGGGTATCGACGAATTAGTGGACCTTATCTTCAAGATGGCTTTGTTTGATAAGACGGCGAAATAGGCGGATTGATAGACACATAATAGACATCTTAATAGATAGGGCTCATGGCACAGTTTGATTATCAGCTTTATGACCGGTCGTCGGCGCTTCCGGCGGTAGATTTTTCGTCGGCGCGTGAGATGGAGAAGTATTCCGACGCACCGCCGGCTATGTATGTCGGCGCACCGGGCAAGTACGGCTATATGCGGCTCGGTTTTGAGATAGACCCGCGTGGCAAGTGTATCTTGCGCGACATTGACCGCCGCGCACCGATTATCGTGCAGCAGGCTCTCTATTTCGATGAGGAGATGCCGGAGATGCCGTGTGTGTATATACTCTCGTCGGGTGGACAGAATGTGGAGGGCGACCGTTATCGTCAGGAGATCACCATGCGTAAGGACTCCTTTGCATTCGTCACCACGGGGGCGGCAACGAAACTGGCCGAGATGTCTCACAACTACTCGGCGATGGTACAGAAGATTGTTCTTGAGGAGAACTCCTACCTGGAGTTTATGCCCGAGCCGGTGTATCCGTGTCGCCATACCCGGTTTATCTCCGAAACGGAGATAGTGGTGGATAAGAGTGCCACGCTCTTTTATTCGGAGATATTCATGGGGGGAAGGAAGTATTATAAGGATGGGGAATTGTTTGTTTACGACATTCTGTCGGTTTGCAGTCATGCCCGGCGTCCGGATGGGGAAAAATTATTTCGCGAGAAATTTATCATTGACCCGGAGTGGCAGAATCCCCGTTTGCCGGGGATCATGGGGGAGTTTGATGTCTTTGCTAATGTTATAGTGCTTACTCCGCCGGAGAGTGCGGAGAAGATATATGCGGAGGTGGAGGCGTTTATTGACCGCAAAGCGCGTCTGGCAGCCGGTATCACGCATCTGCCCAACGGTGCCGGCCTGCTCTTCAAAGTCTTGGGCATGGAGCCCGGCCCTGTAAAGCGCGTAGTCCGAGAATTCCTCTCGAAAGTCCGCCAGACCATCAAAGGCGTCCCCGTCCCCGCAGAATTCCCCTGGCGCTAACCCCCATCGCCAGAGAATGATATATCCTCCCGTTTTAGCCGACTAATCCTAATATTGGTTGACTATCTCAAATAAAAAGTTCCGTGTTGTTCCGTCAGTTCCGTGCCTGCGCGCGCAGCAAGCAAATAGTTCCGGAATGACTCAATCTGTCTTAGCCTGAAAAAAGTTGACTCATAACCAAGAAAATTATGAGATTAAAAAG
>CAYVZJ010000047.1:0-22135 GCA_964456155.1 uncultured Sangeribacter sp. | reverse complement strand
TCTATGTCGTTTTTGTTCGCCATACATTAGTAAGACACATAACTTCCTGTTTCCTAAACCAACAAGGATAACTTTTCAAAATTACAGAAGCAAAATTAGTGATAATATTTGATATTTACTCTATAATACTCCACTCATACTGAGTGCAAATGTATCGCGGTGCGGGAATTTGTCTAACGCCCAAGTTCGGTTGCACAAGGCATAGCTCAAACGAGTTTGGTTCTGTGGAAGCCGTTGCGTCCACGGCTTACACCGGTTGACCGGATGTCGAGTATCTGGCCCTTGTTGTTGTAGCGGTTGAAGAACTGCACAAGGCGTTGCTTACCTGCGAAAGCCTGATTGATGAGCAGGTACTTTTGATTATATTGAGGCGGCGGTCACGTGTTTGCCCTGCTACAATCCAGTTGATGTTAGCTTTGTAGTCCATGCCTATGCAGATAAGTGCGTCGGTGTCAACGTCTGCGTCCGCTCTCGCGTCAAGAGTGGCGAAGTCAAAATCATTGCCGATGGTGTAGAGGTATCGGCTCACCGTTGGCGTTAAGGGCGCATTTGCGCCCTTTTTTCGACATTGTCGGTGTCTTGTTTCGTGTCAGGGAAAAGCGTAACAAATTCAAGGTCGTATTCCTCAAACTCTACGACCTTGTGGTGATTGACAGCAAGGGCACGGAAATGAATTGTTTACCGTGAGGGCAGCATCAAGCATGTCTATTTCATTGCCGAAACCAAAGGCTTCATGCGTGAGGTCGAACTACGCGAAACTGAGAAATCCAAAATTGCCTGTGCCAAACGACACTTCTCTTCTCTCTCTAATTCTACTGTCAAATATGATGTTGTCAAGAGTTATAAAGACTTATACGACATTGTAACTAAAGACTGATGAGGTGAAAGTCATGTTGGATAGTTATAGCAATAATCCATAAGGTTATTTGACTTCGACGAGGTGGGTGGATTGGCCTTGGGCGGAGAAGATGCCGAGGCCTCCTTCTACGTTGCCGGGCAGTGACTGGTCGGAGGTGATGAAGGGGGAGGTTGAGAAGTCTACCATATTGTCGTAGGCTCGCCAAAAGTCGTAGACATCCTCTGTTATCCTATTGAGCTGTATCTCTACAATCTCTCCCACTTTTAATTGAGATACATAATCTTCCCCGTCTATCTTCTGACGTGGACGCATCACCGGCATTGTTACCTTCTCTCCGGGTGTGGTGACCTTTATCGTGCCCAACATGCAGGGGAGGGGTTGGCCATTGTTAGTCTCACTCCGCATCGTCAAATAGTAATATGCGGGAGTATCCTCCGGCGCTGTAAAAAAGAGTGTCGCCGCCCGTAACGTGTCATTGGATGTCTTTGTCAATACGATGCTGTCTATTGGTGTCGGGACCGGCATCTTGCAACGAGCTACCGCTTTCATACCTTTATATGTAGCGGTGACTGTATACGTTTTGCCCGCCTCGCCGCGCATGTCAAATGTGTAATACCTGAAGGGGGGCACATAGCCGCTCTTTTTAGATGCCGTCATCACTACCTCTTTTTCTCCGTCGGAAATAGAGACTCTCCCCGCCGTCACTACGTTGTCTTGTATCGAACCATCCAAGCCCGGCACCACCGACGTGGTGAAAAATACTGTTGGAAATCCATCCGCACTGATATACGCCTCAATTACCGGTTGTGACTGAGTTTCCGGTTCTTCGCTATCATTGCATCCTGTGACCGTAAGCAACAATACACCGATTAATATTAATCTAAATATATTCATTAAAACTCTAATGTATATGAGATTGACGGGAGAAAGCGATAAAGCGAGTTTAGTCTTTTTAATTTGTAATCGCCCGTCTCGGGATTAATAATAAAATATTGCATCTCCGTGTTGCGGTGACCGTATGCATTGATGAGAGAAATATTGATGAGGTGAGTCACCGGAAAGCGCCCCTTCGTTTCGAGTATATAGGTTGCTGTAAGATCCAGACGCTGATAGTCAGGCAGCCGGGCACTGTTACGCTCTCCGTATTGCATAGCGAGATTGCCACCTATCAGATACAGGGCAGAGACCGGAGTGTAGGGTCTGCCTGACGAGTAACGGAATGTCGCTCCTAAATCCCAGTGGCCCGTATGCCACATTACATTGGCCGTAACCGTATTCCCCGGATCATGACTGTCTCGCGCATACTCTCCACTGACATACGATTGCTTGCGTCTGCCAAGTCCGTAACTGTAGCCAATGCTGCCGGTAATTATACCGAAATCGCGACTAAGCTGAAGGTCGATTCCCATATTGTAGCCCTTCATATTCATAAGATAATCAAAAGGATCGTATTCAGTATTTACTATCTCAAGGATGTTGCATCGAAATTCGGGTTGATTGCTTACCCATGAAAAGTATATGTCAGAAGATAATGTAAGTCCCGCAAAGCCAATGGGCCGTTGCCATCTACCTGAGAATGTCCATGCGCGTTGTATAGGAGCTTGCCGGCAAGCTGCCAACCAAAAGTCTGACGCCAGACCAAGATCCGAAAACCCGACTTGATGCAGATATTGCGAGTATCGTCCTAATTTAAAGGTCAGACGGTTATTCCCGAGTCTCCATTTTAAAGCCACGCGAGGATCTGCAATCGGGGATATATATTTTCCCGAAATGTATCTCTCTGATAAATATCTCTCTGTATCAGACCGGATATCTGTAAACCTCCGGCTTGTAAAGATTCCTGCTGACACTCCCGCCTCCAATTCCATATTTTCGGCAAGTCTGAATATTGCTGCTCCGAATGCGCGATAGAGACCGTAATTGTAAGGCATTTGAGCCGAACTGCCAAGCGACGTGCCTCCATTGGTGAAATCTCCTGTCGGATCGTCAAGCCATGCATATTGAGGGAGACAGTGTCCCCACTCCATCTGCATCCCATATTTAAGTCGCAGCTTCTCTTTTACTTTGGAGTGAAAGATGACATCCACACCTCCGAAATATATTTTCGAGGGTGCGTGAAGGTGATACTGCGGTATCTGAAGTGTAAGCCGGGTGTTAAATCCGGTGAAATAACCATGGGCACTGACGGGTAATTTTCCGCCGTGATGCCACGATACGCCGGCCGTAATATTCTGCCAGGCCATTCCTGACGTCAAGGCATAATGGTGGTCATCGTAGGATATGCGGTCGCTATTATTAAAGACTGAAGCGATGACAGTATCGTTGGCGGAGGGACGATATCCGGCTGTCAGATTCAGATCATGAAAGCGATAGTGAAGATAGGATGTCGAGCTGCGAAGCAGTCCCGCATATAGTTGGTCAATATATGAAATACGTCCGGAGGCGGTAATGAAAAGTCGAGCAGAGGGTGATGAGCGCAGAGTGACCGATGAAGAGAGCAGTCCCACGTTTGCTGCTCCGGAAACCGGCCGTTTCCCTCCGTCGGCAGGTGTGAAATCCAGCAGGGCTCCGATACGCTGCGGAAATTCCACCGGCAATCCCATAGGAATAAAATGCATCGAGGAGTAATGATATGTATTGAATGTAGAGAAAATACCTCCAAACCGATAGGGGAAGATCACCGGGATGCCGTCTATGCAATATAATGTCTGTGAGGGATTGGCTCCGTTGACTGTGATACCTGATCCGTAATCTCCGGCTGTGGAGACACCGGCACTGTTTTTGATGGCGCGGATATAATCGGCCTCGCCGAATGTGCGGCTCATGCGTGTCACTATTGATGTGCGGAGTCGGATATCACCCTTCTCATCGCTCCTGACAGCGGGTGCCGATACCGCATTTACTTCAAGTTCCGGCAGGAGCAACGTCGGAATCGTATCTTCCGAAAGAGTGCCGATCGGAAAAGAGACGGCGGAAAAGAGGATAAGCAAAAGAAAAACACTCCGTAACGGAACCGCAGTTAACGGCTCGTTACGGAGTGAGGTGTGAGTGAAAAGGTATAAACCCGTTTTCACAATGTCATGTTTACATTTTACCGTTTGTAACGGGGAATGGCGTTATCCCACATTTTCTCGTATGCATTTATCAGGACTTCCCATTTATTTTCCACTGTCGTGAAGCCGGTGAAGAATTCCTCGAATGAGAGTTTGGAGTCATCGCCAAAGCAGAGCACGGGGTTGCAGTAATATTCCCATGTGCTATAATACTCATCGAGGTAGGGCTCAAATTCCATTGTAGCCTGATTCTTCGATTTGCCGTCAAAGCGGAGCTGCGCCGATACAAGCTGATTGAGTTTGCGGCACGCTTTCTTGCAATCAAGTTCGGCCGCTGAAACTGAAGAATATTCGTAAGAGTCCCAATAAGAGTTGAGACATTCGAAGAGTTCGCTGTCAAATTTAACCTGAGCCACCACTTGGATTTTGCCTAACATATCGGCATTACATGTGCCGTTTGACAAGGTCTTTTCAAGTATCTGTTCATCCCAATTGCTGTCTATCAGAGCACGGATATTATCTATATCGCAAAGTCCGTTGCCCGTGATAGTTGCAGATGTGGAGGCTTTTGTTGAGTTGTTGATCTTAAATTCCGACTTAAGCTCTATCTTTTTGTCGTTGCCGTCGAAAGACATATTGGCTTTGAGATTAGACACCTCTATTTCACCGGATGCATTCATCTTATGACCCTTTATATCTATAGAGGAGGTCACTTTGCTCGTGGCTAATGTCTTGCCGTTCTGCTTCAGTTCTGCCTTAAGGGTATGAGGGATAGAGAAGTTGTAATAATACATATCCATATCACCGGTATAATACTCGTCTTCAAAATCAATAGTGAAATCAGAAGTGCCCCCGGCTTTGGAGATGCGTAATTCACAGGGATTGTTGTCAGCATCAGTGAAGGCAAAAATGATATCCTTGATGTCCTTACTGTTGTCGGTAAGTACCCATTCCCGGGAACTGCGACGCGGTTCGTATTTACCCACAAACTGATCGAAATTGATATTGTAGGTGTAAGTGTATACCGCACGAGTCAGAGCGTCTAAATTGCCTTTTACACCCTTAGCGAGAGAGCGTATGTAGTCGTTGGGTTTGTATATGTCTTCCTCTTCTTCGATATCAAACTCTGCCGGGAGTTCGTAGTCACCATACGTTTCGCTGAAATAGGCGGCAAATTCGATAAATGCACGCTGGTCGTTAGGATCGAAGAGATTTAAAAACTCGGTAGTGCTCGAAGCCAGATACTCCTTGCACTCTTCCGGAGTGCCATGGGCTGTGGAATTACCACCGTTGATGGGATCATCGTCTCCACCCTTTTTGTCTGAACAGCCTGTAGCCATCATAGCAACGGCTGCCAAAACAAGTAATTTGCTAATTTTCATATCAATAAGGTAAATTATAAAAGATAAATAAATCTAAGAATTTAAATGATAAAAAGTTATCGTCACTATATTGCCACAGTGAGCTTTAGCCCCGTTATCTGTCCATGGTGACGAGCAATTCCTCGTTGGTGCGTGTCATCTCCATGCGTTTCTTCATGAATTCCATAGCCTCCTGAGAATTCATGTCTCCGAGATAGTTGCGGAGGATCCACATGCGGGATAACAGTTCGTCATTGAGCAGAAGATCGTCACGGCGTGTAGATGACGCGATGATATCCACAGCCGGGAAGATACGCTTGTTACTGAGCTTGCGGTCAAGCTGCAGTTCCATATTGCCGGTGCCCTTGAATTCCTCGAAGATTACTTCATCCATCTTTGAAGAGGTCTCGGTAAGAGCTGTGGCGATAATGGTCAGCGAACCGCCGTTTTCAATATTGCGGGCAGCACCGAAGAAGCGTTTGGGACGCTGCAGAGCGTTGGCATCGACACCACCGGAGAGAATCTTGCCGGAGGCCGGTGATACCGTGTTGTAGGCGCGGGCCAGACGTGTGATGGAGTCAAGCATGATCACCACGTCGTGGCCACACTCTGTAAGGCGTTTTGCCTTTTCGAGCACTATGTTGGCAATCTTTACGTGACGCTCTGCCGGCTCGTCAAAGGTAGAGGCTATCACCTCGGCGTTGACGCTTCGCGCCATGTCGGTCACCTCCTCGGGCCGCTCGTCTATGAGTAGCATTATAATATATGTGTCTGGATGATTTTCAGAAATAGCGTTGGCTATATCCTTTAAGAGGATGGTCTTACCCGTCTTCGGAGGAGCGACGATAAGAGCGCGCTGTCCTTTGCCTATCGGTGCAAACATATCCACAACGCGGGTAGACAGGTTATTGCTCTTGCCGCCGGTCAGATTGAATTTCTCATCCGGGAAGAGAGGCACGAGATGCTCGAACGGTACACGGTCGCGCACCACAGCCGGGTCAAGGCCATTGACGGATATCACCTTGCATAGCGGGAAATACTTTTCACCCTCGTGTGGCGGACGTATGGAGGCCTCGATCACGTCGCCGGTCTTCAGTCCATACTCCTTGATTTTATTCTGAGCCACATAGACGTCATCCGGTGAGGGGAGATAGTTGTAGTCAGGCGAACGTAGGAAGCCGAAGCCTTCCGGCTGTATCTCGAGCACACCGAAGCATGAGAAAATGCCGTCGAAGTTGTATTCTCCCATCTGGCGCTTCTGCTGCTGAAGGATCTGTCGCTGCTGCATCCGCTGCTTTTTAGTGAGATGCTTCTGTGGCGCGCCGCCGTTGATAAGATTGTTGATGGCGGTTTTAGGCAACTGTGTGTTGGCGCCGGGTTCGGAGATAATCACCGGTCCGGAAACGGGTGCCGGAGAAGGATGCTGCGTATTCTGTGTATTCTGTGGATTAGCCTGAGCCGGCGCTTGCTGACCTCGGGGTGTAAATGTCCTTCCCTTAGTGGTGGTGAAGAATGAGTCCAGATTTGTCTGGCGACGAGTGTTCTGGTCCTGCTGCGGTCTTTGTCCGGCCGGCTGATTTTGTGGCTGACCGGGAGCATTATTTCCCTTAGCGGGATTGTATTGCTGAGCCGGCAGATTTGGCCGATTTTCGGCTTTTTGGTCGGGTGTATCGGATGTATTGGAGTTATTTGCCGACGCAGCGCCTTCCTCGGATTGGGGCGTTTCAGGTTTGCCCTCTTCCTTCTGTTTTTCTGCAGCCTTTGCTTCCTCTGCGGCTTTGGCAGCAGCAAGTTCGGCCTCTTTTACGGCTTTGGGTTTGCGGCCACGCTTTTTAGGAGCGGGCGCAGCGGGCTGTTCTCCCTCCTCAGTGCCGTTGTCAAACAGGTTGGGGATTACAGGCTGTGTCGCTGTCGACTTTTCAGCTGCTTTTGCCTCCTCTGCGGCTCTGGCAGCAGCAAGTTCGGCCTCCTTGACGGCTTTGGGTTTGCGGCCACGCTTCTTGGGAGCCGGGGCATCCTCAGCCGTCGGCGGCTGGGTGGCGGCTGCAGCGGCAACTTTAGGCTTGGGGCCACGCTTCTTGCCTTTGGTTTCGCGCGACAAACTCATAGCCTCCTTTTTAGCCGTGTCAATGGCCATATTGTCGAGGATATAATACTTTACGGTGCTTAATGGTTCGGAGGCAGCCTTTTTCATGCCGAGCGACTCGGCAATCTCAACGATTTTAGACGGCTCCATGCCATTTAATTCTTCTAAACTATACATAAATATAAATCAAACGCTGATCTTACGATTAAAGCGATATGGTGGATATATTGTGTTAAGTGAATATTTCTTAGTAAAATACCCGGGCAATGAAATTTCAAATCAAGGATTTCCCTGTAGCAGTTGGAAAAGTCCGTTCGAAATTGTAAGTGATTATGCCTAAGTGATAATGATAAATAGATATAAGGATGTGAGACGGAATAATGATAGTATGTATGATTGGGTTAATTTCCGACTCGCGTGAGAGAGAATGATTTTTCTCTATGGTGAAGAGAATTATTTCTGTCTCGAAATATGATGCAAAGGTAATAATATTTTTTTAAATCTTGCAAATATTAGACCCCTTTCCACAAAAAATTACCCGTAAGCTGTATTTTTATTCTTCCGAGACGATGAAAAATCCCTCGTTTTCGGGATTTACCAGTTCGATCCGTGCCCTTTTTACTCCCGGAATCCATACGGGTTGCCGGTCAGCGCGACGACATAACACCATAACTTCGGCTTTTTCCTGAGGGTTGAGTCTCGCGTCCCGGATTATATCGGATACAAGTTTTGACCCCTTCATGCCAAGCGGTTTCATTCTCATGCCTGCCACGGGAGACGTCCAGATGTAACTTCGGTCATCTGCCGGCAATGCGCATTCAGACAATGGTATGCCGTGCAGTTCGCTGATTTTATCATCAGTCACGAATTTCCGATACCTCCATTTATATATCTCCTTATCCGCCGTGCCTTTCACCGGGAAGAGTCCTTCGGAGGTGGCTGTTATTTCAGTCCTTAAGCCGTTGCAGTCTTTCACTGACCATCGGGCGCCGGGTCGCGGTTGCCTGATCTGTCGGCTCATCTCCTCAGCAATGTCGGGGGTGACGCCTTCCCGAGCGAAATGCCGCAGGATAAGCAGACGGGGAGCGGCAAATTCTCTCAGCGTCTTCCAGGTGAGGATTTCTCCCTTCCCGGGGAGAGCATTTGCTACGGCTTGCTCCACGATGGCATTGTCGTCTGCAAGACAGGATAGGGTTGTGGCCAAACCTTTTTTCATACCCGGCCATCTGCCCTCCAGAACCGGGAAAATCTCATTACGCAGGAAATTGCGTCTGTAGTCTGAACAGAGATTGGTGGAGTCAGTAACGTAATGGAGACCTTGCTCCTTTAAATAGTCAATGATGTCACTTCTGCCAAATTCCAGAAGAGGGCGCATGATATGTCGTTGGCGTGGCAACATTGCCTTAAGTCCTCTCACTCCCGACCCGCGAAGGAGATTGAGCATCATTGTCTCGGCATTGTCATCGGCATTATGTCCGGTGGCAAGAAGAGCATTGTGCGTGTGGCAGAGAGTCTCAAACCATTGATGTCTTAATTCCCGCGCTCCCGTCTCAATTGACAGGTGTCTGTCTTGGCAATATTTCTCAGTATCGAAGTGGGTAGTCAATAATTCCACACCTAATTCCTTACAGAATTCTATGGCGAACTGCATGTCTCTGTCGGATTCCTCTCCCCGTAGATGAAAATTGCAATGGGCTGCGATAACGACAGGGGGATTTTTCCCCTCATGATCCAATACAGAGGCGGCGGAATGCAAGGCATGCAGCAGGGCAGTGCTGTCCGGTCCGCCGGAGAATGCCGCGATGATGCACGGAGAGTTCACCTCGCGGAGCATTGACACAGTGGAGTTTAATATGGAATCTTTGGCTGACATCAATGCAAAAATAAAAAAAAGTGACTGAATAAAAAAGAAATTTTCATCTTAAAGTTGTTATATAAATACAAAGGCACGAGGTGCGTCTTGTAATAAAGTGTGCCCGGTCTTTAGTAAAAAGTATAAAATATTATAAATCAATTTAAAAGTAAATATTACAATGGCAAAAGAATGGATATGCACCATCTGCGGATATGTAGCAGAAGGTGAGACAGCTCCCGAGAAGTGTCCCCAGTGTGGCGCGCCCCAGTCAAAATTCAAAGAACTCGATCAGAAAGAGCTTCTTAAATTTGTGACAGAACACGTGATCGGTATCGCCAAGGATGCTGACGAGGAGATGAAGAAAGACCTTAACAATCACTTTATGGGTGAATGCACAGAGGTAGGTATGTATCTCGCCATGTCACGTCAGGCTGACCGCGAGGGTTATCCCGAAGTGGCCGACGCCTTCAAGCGCTATGCCTGGGAAGAGGCTGAGCATGCAGCAAAATTTGCTGAATTGCTCGGTGATATGGTATGGGACACCAAGACCAATCTTGAGAAGCGTATGCACGCAGAGGCAGGTGCCAATGAAGACAAGATGCGCATAGCATCCAACGCCAAGAAGCAGAACCTCGACGCAATTCATGACACAGTGCATGAGATGGCTAAGGATGAGGCTCGCCACGGTCAGGGCTTCTACGGCCTCTACCAGCGTTTCTTCGGCGACAAGAAATAAAAAGGCTTTTTTTTAACTGTAATTTAACTGATGAGGTGCATTCGGGATACCCCGGGTGCACCTTATCTTTTTCTATTTTTGTCTATAAGAAATAAATTGATTAATTTTGTTGTGTGGGAAGAGTAATAGCTATTGATTATGGACGTAAACGCTGCGGAGTGGCGGTGACGGATGTGCTGCAAATAGCGGCCAATGGTCTGCCGACACAGCGCTCATGCGACCTTATACCCTGGCTCACTGAATATTGTGCCGCTGAAGATGTGGAGCGTATCGTGGTGGGATTGCCGCTCACCATGCGCGGCGAGCCTTCGGAGAGCACTCGTTATATAGAGCCTTTTCTGAAACATCTCTCGCGCGTATTGCCTGATATTCCGGTTGAGCGATTTGACGAGCGGTTTACCTCCACGATAGCCCATCGCGAGATGATTGCCGCCGGCCTGAAGCGTTCGGCTCGTCAGCAAAAAGACCTCGCAGACAAGACAGCCGCCGTGCTCATCCTTACCGACTGGCTTAATTCCCGTCAGCGGCTTAACTCGTAGCGCCACAGATTTCGAAAAAATAATATAAAGCAAAATATATTTATATGATACTACCGATATATCTCCTTGGTCATCCCGTATTGAGGGAAGAGACTGAAGATATTACCCCCGACTATCCGGATATCAAGAAACTGATAGCGGATATGTATGAGACAATGTATAACAGTGACGGTGTGGGACTTGCAGCTCCACAGATCGGTCTCCCCATCAGTGTGCTCGTCATTGACGGTTCGCCGCTGGCCGAAGATTTTCCGGAATGCAAGGATTTCAAACTGACGTGTATAAACCCCGAACTGGAGGTGATTGAGGATGAGGCGCCCGTCTCAAGGCCTGAAGGATGTCTCTCATTGCCGGGAGTCAACGAAAACGTGAAGCGTCATGAGCACGTCATCCTCCGTTGGCTCGATGATGACTTCCAGCCTCACGAGCAGGAATTCAAGGGTTTTGCGTCGCGCATCATTCAGCATGAGTTTGATCATCTTTGCGGCGAGGTATTCACTGATCATATCGCTCCGATACGCAAACAGCTGATAAAAGCAAAACTCAATAATATAGTAAAAGGTAAGGTGAAATGCTCTTACCGTGTAAAATAATAATCTACCATGGCAGACGATAAAAAGATAATATTCTCGATGGTGGGAGTGAGCAAAGTGATACCCCCGCAGCGACAGATACTTAAAGATATATATCTTTCATTCTTTTACGGTGCGAAGATAGGCATCATAGGTCTTAACGGCAGCGGTAAGTCTACTCTTCTGAAGATCATCGCCGGCATTGACAAGAGTTATCAGGGAGAGGTGGTATTCTCTCCGGGATATAGCGTAGGTTATCTCGAGCAGGAACCGAAACTTGATCCGGACAAGACGGTGCGTGAGGTGGTGGAAGAGGGTGTGGCTCCCGTCATGGCTCTGCTAAAGGAGTATGATGAGGTCAACAATGCCTTTGCCGACCCGGAAGTGCTTGAAGACCCGGAAAAGATGGATAAACTCATACAGCGTCAGGCCGAACTACAGGATAAACTCGATGCCTGCGATGCGTGGAATATCGACAACAAGCTGGAGCGTGCTATGGATGCGCTGCGTTGTCCGCCGGATGACCGTAAGATAGCCACTCTATCGGGCGGTGAGCGTCGCCGTGTGGCTCTCTGCCGCCTCTTGCTGCAGCAGCCGGATATCCTGCTGCTTGACGAGCCGACCAACCATCTTGACGCCGAGAGCATCGACTGGCTCGAACAGCATCTGCAGCAGTATCCCGGCACCGTGATAGCCGTGACTCACGACCGTTATTTCCTCGACCATGTGGCCGGCTGGATACTTGAACTCGACAGGGGAGAGGGAATACCCTGGAAGGGTAATTACTCCTCATGGCTCGATCAGAAGACGAAGCGCATGGCGCAGGAGGAGAAGCAGGCCAGCAAGCGCCGCAAGACCCTTGAGCGCGAACTGGAATGGGTGCGTATGGCTCCCAAAGCGCGTCAGGCTAAGGGCAAGGCCCGTCTCTCCAACTATGACCGTCTGCTCAATGAAGACCAGAAGGAACGCGAAGAGAAACTCGAGATATTCATTCCCAACGGTCCGCGTCTCGGCAATAAGGTTATCGAATCCATTCATCTGGCGAAGGCCTATGATGACAAGGTGCTCTTCGATGACCTCAACTTCATGCTTCCGCCCAACGGTATCGTCGGCGTCATAGGTCCGAACGGTGCGGGTAAGACCACTCTCTTCCGCCTTATCATGGGTCTTGAAAAGCAGGATAAGGGTGATTTCGAGGTTGGCGAGACTGTGAAGATAGCCTACGTAGACCAAAACCACAAGGACTTGTCGCCGGAGAAGACCGTCTATGAGGTAATCTCCCAGGGTGTCGACTCATTCCGCATGGGTGGCCGCGACATGAACGCGCGTGCTTACCTCTCGAAGTTTAATTTCACCGGGGCTGATCAGGAGAAAAAGATCGGCGTGCTCTCCGGCGGTGAGCGCAACCGTCTGCATCTGGCAATGGCCCTGAAAGAGGAGGGAAACGTGCTATTGCTCGACGAGCCCACCAATGATATCGACGTAAACACACTCCGTGCTCTCGAAGAGGGTCTGGAGAATTTCGCGGGATGTGCCGTAGTCGTAAGCCACGACCGCTGGTTTCTCGACAGAATCGCCACCCATATCCTCGCATTTGAGGGCGACAGCAAGGTGACTTACTTCGAGGGCTCATATTCCGACTACGAAGAATATCGCAAGAAGCGCGACGGAGCAGATGCCACACCTCATCGCATCCGCTACCGCAAACTCATGTAGTAGAACTAAAATGCAGGGACAACGCCAAGCGTTGTCCCTGCATTTTTATAATATAAATAATCAATCAGACGAGGTGTGCTACCCAGTGGTCGCGGTCGCCCGGGAGAAGGTCGACGACCGGCACTTCTATCATGGTATAGCAACCGGGACGCTGACGCATTGAGGCGCGGGCCACACATACCAATACCTGACCGGTAAGAGCCGGATTGTTTATCTTCATGTCAAACTCGAAGAGTTGATTGTGAGTCTGTCCGGAGACACCTTTTCTGACCAGGTTCACTCCGTGACCCACGTCATTGAGTGCGTCAACGCTCTCTACGGCCATGACGTGAGTCTCATCGGATGAGAAATAGGGGTCTGCCTTGATAGCGGCTGCTACCTTTTCGAGTTCATAGCCGGGGAGCAATTCCACATACACCATACGGCGATGTATGCCGGTGCCTACCGGGATAGTCATCGAAAGTGCATCCTTCACACCCTCTATGGCTTTGACAGCCACGGTGTGACCCATGCTGCGGCCGGGTCCGAAGTTGGTGTAGGTGATGCCCTTCGGGGCGATGGCTTCGAGCAGTGTGCGCACTACGGAGTCAGAGCCCGGATCCCAGCCTGCTGATATGATGCTTACGGCATCATGCGCTTTTGCCACTTCATCCAATGACTTGCGGAGCGCCGGTATCTGACCGTGGATATCGAAAGAATCAACAGTATTAATGCCCAAAGCGAGTATCTCTTTAGCCTGAGCCTCAATGCTGCGTGTAGGCGAGGCAAGGATGGCTACATCCACATTTTCGAGATTCTTTATAGATGATACCACGGGTATCTCCGCCGGGATATCTTCACGCATGTCAGGATTGCGGCGTATCACTCCCGCCACTTCAAAGTCTTCTGCTGCAAGGAGCGCTTCAAGCACCGCCTTGCCGATATTGCCGTAGCCCACTACGGCTGCACGTGTTTTTTTCATAATCTGTATATGGTGAAATTTTAAATTACAAGGTGTAAAATTAATCAAAATAGGCTACAAACAATAAAAAGATAGGGATTTTTTCGCAAAAAAGTAGTAATTTTGCACCCTGAAAATTGGAACGTGTATGAATTGGCTTTTACAACTTTTGTCTCCCGGTACGGAGGCGCTTGCTTCCACCATTCTCCTCTATTCTTTTGTGATTTTCGCGGGTATCTATCTCGGTAAGATTAAGATATTCGGTGTGTCATTAGGTGTCACTTTCGTGCTTTTCGTAGGCATCCTGATGGGTCATTTCGGCTATATCGTGGCTCCCGATACACTTCATTTCCTTCGCGAGTTCGGCCTTATCCTCTTTATCTTTTCGATAGGCATGCAGGTGGGTCCGGGCTTTTTCTCTTCTTTTAAGGAGGGTGGCGTCAAGATGAACGGTCTTGCCATGACGGGCATCGCCCTCAACGTAGTTGTGATGCTTGCTATCTTCTTCATACAGCAGGCTGCCGGCGGCGATACCAATATCTATCAGATGGTGGGCATAATGAGCGGCGCTGTCACCAATACTCCCGGTCTGGGTGCGGCTCAGCAGACCATGCTCCAGGTAAATGCCGATGCCTACAATATCTCTCAGCAGATGTCAATGGGATATGCGGCTGCCTATCCTCTCGGTGTGATAGGTATCATCATCACAATGATACTCCTGCGCAAGCTCTTCAAGATCAACGTTGATAAGGAGATTTCGGAAATAGAAGACGATACCAAGGCCTCGCTTATGGCTCCGCATATGGTGACTTATCGCGTCACTAATGATCTTGTGGCAGGGCTTTCCATACGCAAGCTGCACACTCTTATTTCTACGGATTTCGTGATTTCGCGTCTTGAGAGGCCGGACGGCACGGTGCTTATCCCGACAGCTGATGATACTATCGAACTCGGCGAACTGGTGCTCGTGGTTTGCTCGGTGCAGAATGAAGAGGTGTTCAATCGTTTCCTGGGTCCGAAGATAGATAAGACATGGGAGATGGAGAAGGGTCCGATCGTGTCACGCCGTATTCTGGTCACCAAGACAGAATACAACGGTGTGAAATTGGGTTCGCTCCACATGCGCTCTGCCTATAATCTCAATGTGACCCGCGTCAACCGTGCGGGAGTGGATCTTCTGGCTACGCCCAACCTTCGCTTGCAGATGGGCGACCGCATCACCGTAGTGGGTAAGCTTGAAGACATCAATACTGTAGCCTCCAAGCTCGGCAACTCTATGAAGCGTCTTAATGAGCCTAACCTCATCACGATGTTCATCGGTATATTCCTCGGTATAATCGTGGGTAGCATTCCCTTCCAGTTCCCGGGTATGTCAGTGCCCATGAAGCTCGGTCTTGCCGGAGGCCCCTTAGTAGTGGCCATTCTCATAAGTGCCTACGGACCGAAAATCCACCTCGTCACCTATACCAATTCATCGGCCAATCTGCTGCTACGCGAAATAGGCATCTGCCTCTTCCTTGCCTCCGTCGGCATCGCGGCGGGTAAAGATTTCGCCGCTACGGTCTTCAATATGCAGGGTCTTTTATGGGTCGGTTACGGTTTCCTGATTACTCTGATACCGTTGGTGACGGTGGCTATTATAGCTCGTGCCAAATATAAGATGAATTACCTCCATATCATCGGTATGATCAGCGGTAATTACACCGATCCGCCGGCGCTTGCCTACGCCAACAAGGTGGCCAATAATGACACACCGGCCGTGGCTTATTCCACAGTATATCCTCTCACGATGTTTATGCGTGTGATAGTGGCTCAGGTCGTGGTGCTCTGTTTTCTCTGACGCTTTTTTCTTATCGGATATGAAATTTACAAAATGGCTCACTGTCATACTCGCCACAACGTTTTGTGGCGGTATGGCCGTTGCTTCTCGATATGACGAATTGCCGGCGCAATATGACGGCACGATGTCTCCATACAATTTTGAGGCCGTGGAGCCGGCGCCTGCAGTGCCAGACTCCCTGCGTCCTTTCTTCATCAATTATGTAGGCCGCCACGGCGCGCGTTTCCTCTCGTCGGAGAGTAAGGTGACGGCTATCAGGAAGGTCCTGGAGGGTGCCCGTCAAAGGGGATCTCTTACTCGTGCCGGTCATCGGTTCCTGACGCTTCTTGACAAAGTAGATGAAGTGACGGGGCGCCGTTGGGGCGCACTTAATGCAGTCGGTGAGTATGAGCAGCGTCGCCTTGCCGAAGAGATGATGAAGATGTGGCCGGAAATTCTGAATTCGGGCAAGGTGCAGGCTCGCGCCACTTATGTGCCGCGCGTCGTGATGAGTATGTACACCTTCTGCCATACACTGGCCGCTCAGTCCAACTCGTTGGAGATTTATACTGATGAGGGTAGACAGAATAGCGGATTGCTCAGATATTTTGACACAAATGCTGAATACGTCGCTTATCTCGACTCAGGAGCGTGGAAAAAAGCCTATAAGCAATATCTGGAAAAGAATGCACCATACGAGCCGGCTCTAAGATTGACCGGGTATAAAAGCGGTATTGATACCCTGGGCATGCGGCGGCTCTCTATGGATATTTACGGGGTATTGCAGAGCCTGAGAGCCGCCGGACTGGAGGCTCCCACCACTGAATGGATGACGCGGGAAGAATACCGGAAATGTTGGGAAGTGTCCAACCTCCAGCATTATCTGCAGCGTGTCGCCAACCGTTATTCCGACATTGCAGCCGAAGCCGCCATGCCCTTGCTTAAAGAAATGAGCGCGACTGCAGATAGTGTCATCAATCAAGTGAAGAGGGGAGAGCAACAGTCTTTAAAGGCAAATCTATTGTTCGGACATGCCGAAACGTTGATGCCGCTTCTCTCGCTTATGGGTTTGCCGGGTTGCGACCCTTGTTACGAAAACTGCCTTCACTCGATGGCTGTGCCGCAGGATTTCTCCGACTTGCCGACGCTCTGGAATGACCGGCTGGTAAGTCCCTTGGCCGCCAATCTGGAGATAGTATATTTCATCTCCCCGACAAACAACATCTACGTGCTCCTGCGCCTCAACGGCCGCAACATCCCCCCAAAAGAGGGCCAACCCCTAATCAACCCATTGAAGCGGAAGTGACCGAGCAACGTAGGGACATGCCTCCGGCATGTTTCCATTCCGAAGAAGAAGCCTGCCGAGCAACGTAGGGACATGCCTCCGGCATGTTTATCTGTAACATCGCAAAGCGATGAAAATTCCAATTTTATGAAAGCAGCGCCAACGTGCCCAGCGATCCTAATATAAATAACAGTATTATTAATCCGAGAAAGGATATCACCAGTCCGGCAATAGCCAGTCCGCGCGGTCTTTTGAATACGCCGATAAGAGAAAGGATAGCACCTATTAGCCAGCAAATGCCGCCGAGGATCTGTCCGAAAAGGGGTATCCAGCCGATTACAAGAGCGATAATAGCGAATACAAATCCGGTAGTGCCTACACCGTTTGATGAACGTTCCTGAACGATGATGGTCTGTCGGATTGGTTGCTGATAACCGTTAGACCCGGGGTTAGCA
Source organism: uncultured Sangeribacter sp. (assembly GCA_964456155.1). Lineage (GTDB taxonomy): Bacteria > Bacteroidota > Bacteroidia > Bacteroidales > Muribaculaceae > Lepagella. The sequence goes on along the minus strand of CAYVZJ010000047.1, from coordinate 4,859 downwards.
CCATATTGCTGACCATAATTCGGTGCAGTCGGAGGAGGAGTAGGCTGCTGTTGTTCGTCCTGATAGTTGTAATTATCTTGTGCCATAATATGAAATGTTAAAGGTTGAGTTATTCGCCCACAAATCTACCCAAAAATTTCAACACCACCAAATTCCCCCACCCCTCTTAAGCAAAAAAAGCATTAATGAAGGAATAAGTTGCGAAAAGGGTTGTAAGGTTATAACTTTTTTTGCGAACCCTTGCTAATGAATTTTAAGTTTGAAGGTATATGGTGTATACCTCCAGAGTTAGTCTTCCGGTTGGGTAAGATAATTTGTGAAAGCTAACACGGTGGTGGAATCTTGATTATGGAAAAGCATTATTCGTCCATTATCAAATTCCCAAGTACAATTATTATTAGTTGGGAGTTTTATAGTGAATTCCCCATATCTTTCAGTGACATAATTAAACAGCGTACTATATGTTTGCAAACCATAATCATCTGTAAAATAAGTCATGATTTGGTATACCATTCTAGTGGTGAAGTCAATGTCCACTCCGCATGGGAAATTTTCATCGGTCCACTCGTAATTTTGTAGACCAATTATCAGGGTGAAGTCTTCGTTAGTGGGTGGAATATCCGGTACTAACCATCCGGCTCTGTCTAGACGAGTACAGAAAGTAATGAATTTGCCACTCAGCGGAATTCCGAAGAAGTCGAAGTCATCCATGAGATTTTATTTTAGATGTTTGTAAGTCTGTTATGAGTAAATCGTCGATTGTAGAATATTGCGCATCGTAACGCTCGCGTTTGTGGTTTACCGGTTTGCGTTGACAATCAAGAGAACCGGAGTCAAGTATTACCGACATATCTATTTCAAGAAGCGCGTAAATAAATACGACCTCCTCTGTCGGGTCAGGTTGGGAGGGGTTGCGTACAGTCAGATAGTAATCCTCAGGCACATCGTTTTTAGTGACAAATCTTACCGGCTCACGAAGAGAGTAAAGATATTGACTTGAAATATGTCGCGTGTGAAACATCACCGTACCTATATTGGCTGCATGAGCCAATATGTCAAGTCCGTCGTTTGTATATTTGATAGGTACAGCGACTTTACCTGATTCAACAAACTTTTCATATTTCGTTAAGAAATTCTCCATCATCACCATCAGTACACCGCGTTTTCTAATTTGTGCTGCAGCTGCTATACTTGAAGAATACGGAGGAGGCAACAATGGTCGTGGGTCTACTCCGAGGTTCGGGAGTTCGACTCGCGTAAATGCCGAGTCTACGAGTTGGAGTATTCTTGCATTTTCGGCTTCTATCTCGGCGGCCACCTGTGGGTTTTCATCTTTGGGATTGGCAAGGGCTAATGCGACGATGCCTTTGTCTTCATCGTAGGGCGCAAACACTTTACCGATAATTTCCTTAAAATGGTCTTTCAGCCATGACGAAAGGTCAATGTTTGGCAACGCGCGAAGAGCATGAAATTGATATCGTTTGCTTAGCTCTTCGCGTATCTTGTCGCGGAAGATGTTGCGTACTTTCTCGCGCCACCGTCGCTTTTGTGAGGCATTGTCACGAGCATAAAGTGAGAGTACGAAAAGAAAATTGACATCGTAGTGAGTGACGAGTAATGTGTCGCGGTCAAAGAGACGATTAACGTATTGCCGTGAAATGTGAGTCGGAGCTGTCCTTCCTGTTTCTTCTATATGGTCGCGATAGTTGAAGTCTGAAGGCACGTTGCCCGACAAGAAGAAATTCGGAATTACGTTGTATCCTTCTGTCACCTCATCCCGGAGACAGAAGTCGGTTTCTCTCCGGTCATCCTGCAGTGCATTTTCTCCGAAAAAGAGATTGAGATTCCACTGTATTACGTTGCGGGCATAGGTAAATTGTTTAGCGACGGATTCTCGACCTATGCGATTTTTCTGTTTATAGTATTTTGAGTCGCCGATGTAATAAGTCATGTGATTGCCTTGCCGCACTTCATCTTCTTGCCGGGCACGGGTCAAAGAATCCCACAGGAACAAATGATCCACCTCCTTGCCGTCCTCCTGATGTTTGTTGATGCGGTCAGGGAAAGTGAAATCTCCGATAAGTTCGTCAATCATTGCTTCAAAAACGATGTTGAAGTTTTTTGCCAGAAGAAATTCATTCATTTGCGAAGCAATACGTATTTGCTTTGACTGCTCAAAGAATGCAAAGCAAAGTTCCCATAGCTCAAGAGCCTTGTCGGAGAAATATTTGTATTTTATATGTCTGAGTCGACATATGCCGATACCCTTGTCAATATATTGCTTGAATCGCTTGCCGGTGATGAGGTCATAATTCACGTTTATATCTACAGGGAAGCCATACTCTGTTTTGATGTAATATAAGATAGAGTAAAAGATTATCAATAGTTCTTCATCAAAATTGATGTGTCGCTTTTTTGTGACAGGATTGAGATATACCGGCTCATTGTTTTGCACCACGACTTGTGATTTTGCTATAGTGCGATTCCAGTTGATCTTATTATATCCGGAGTGTATGTTTTTGAGGATGAAGGTAAACCACTCCTTGTTTCGCTTATTGAAATCAACGAGCGAAAGCAGGATATCTAGGTAGGTATTGGCAGTGCGCTTCTTACCGCGTCCTTGCCTCACTATATTTTGGTGTCTGATTATGGTATGGTCACGCTTTGAGGTCTTGCAGTCTTCCCGATATACTGCGATAGCGCGATATATCCATACTGCGAGACCATATATGAATTCCCTCTCCTGTTTTGTCAGTGGAGAACCGTCTGCTTCAAGGTCAATGACATCTTCAGGGTTGTATTTGCCGAATACTTTCTCTTTGCCGCCGGTCTCGTTGACTTCAAGCACTACCTTAGGAAGAATGAATACACTCTCTTGCTCGGCGGCATGATAATAGTAGCCAACATAGTTGACTCTGACTTTGCCATCGATTGGGTCGAGTTCGTCAATATTAGGAAATAACTTGGTGACGGCCTCTACCGGATAATCATATTCCTCTATCAGAAGTTTCATTCGTAACCTTCCTGATAATTGACATTCAAGAATGCAGCGAGTTCTTTAATTTGCGGAATAAATTCTTTCTTCCATTGGTTGGTGATTACGAACGGTTGCCCATCCTTAGTGGAAAGCGGTTTATAGTGATACCATCCATTTTCCCTTTGATATCCCTCGGCTGTGGGAATTTTTTTTATTATCGGTTTGTCGTCCCGATGAATGTGTTGATTAATTATATCTGTCAATTCGTCATAAGTGTAATTGGAGGCCACATTACGCAGTATTTGGTAGAGCGCATAAGTAATTGTTCTTACTTTTACTCCATTAATGATAGCCTGTATTACATATTTGCTTGGTTCTTCTCCATCCATATCCGGAGCATCCTGTTCTTCCTTTTCATCCGTATCATGATTGATAGGTGAAAGTCCGAGATTGGTGAGGAAACGTTCTATCTGTGCTTCGTTTGCTTCGCCCGCTTCATCAAAGTAAGAAGCAAACGTCATGGGCTGGTCATCCTCACCTTTGAAGTAATCCTCGTCAAATCCGAAGTCCTTGAATACATCGTTATACAGGAAAAATATTACTTTTGACAAGAAACGGTCAGCAGTGATTATGCCGTCTTTTGACTTGGCGAAGAAGTATCCGAGTTTCTTATCCTCCTGCTGTATTTCTCCACCTTCGATGCGTTGGTTGATTTCTGTAACGAAACTCCACCAATCGTAGACGTTTCCATTGGAAAATACAATCTTGTAATCTTTCTTCGCGTCTTTGATTTTAATGTATTTCCAATCCCAGCGACGTTTGAAAGCGGAGTCAATCGGAAACAACGATTGGTCAGAGGTATTCATCGTTGCCCATATATAGAGGTTGTTGGGCAGAAGAAGTTGCTTGCCGCTTTTGACACTATCGACAATATCCTTACCTCCCTTATAAAGTGAGTTGATTGCGTCGGGATTTGCGACATTCAAATGCTCAAACTCTCTTTTAAGTTCCTGTGCGAGGTCGTCGTCTGCAACAATCGGATAATCAGAGAAGCCTGCTTCGTTGCGGTCAAGCAATTGGAATATATCGCCGAAAATCTGAGCGCAGTTGCCTCGGTTGATTTCCTCCACTACGAGGAAAACAGGTTTGGGATTTTCGTTTTGTTGCTCTCTCCACGCCGCAATGTAGGCTTTCAGGAAGGCTTGAAAAACGTAAGTATATACGATGCGCTTTTCGGGGTATGGATTACCTTGTTGGTCGTATTTTGTCACCACCTCAGTTATCGGCTTATAAGAACCTACGAAGGAAGCATAATCAGTATCAGGATGAAAAGTAGTACGGTAATTCTCATATTGGGCACAAGCCTCGTTAATCCTGAAAGACTTACCCGTACCCGGAGCTCCAAAAAATATCTGCTGCAACGGCTCATCTAAAGTACGTTTAACAGAGTCTTTATTCTCAGTGGTCGTATTTTCCGAATAAAAGAACTGTGATACCTTAGTAAAGTCTATACCTTTGGGGAAATATGCCAAAGCAAAAGAGTTCTTATCCAATTTCTTTAAGGCATAACAATCCTCTAAATTGTCTTCGACGGTCAGATGTAATTTATCTAAGAAGAAACTTTTAAGATTAAGTGAACCATCGGGATTACCATAACACTTGTAATCACCTCTCGCCTGAGACAACTTAAAAATGGACTTGAAACGGAGGCCATTTAGGGGGTCATTGGGAATAACCGAAGTATATCTAAAGTCAACCGTTTCTTCGCCTGTGGAAAATTGAAAGAAGTCCTTCACATCTGAGATGGAATATTCAATCTGCTTACCGCCAGACGGATTAAGGTCGTTCTTTTTGAATTTGAATACGCGTATCATGGTAATAG
>CAYVZJ010000046.1:0-22356 GCA_964456155.1 uncultured Sangeribacter sp. | reverse complement strand
TATGGATCTGCCGTGGCGAGATATATGGCAAGAAGGAGCTCACTCCCTCTTACAATATCGCAGTCAAGGAGACCGGCCGCGCACAGGGCAACGGTGGCCGCAAGGGCGGTTTCCGCAATAAGAAGAACAATAATCGTTAAAAATGCTTTTCCATCTCTCCGCCGTGAGAATGCGGCGGAGAGGGGAAGCCGATAATATTCAAATCAACAATGTTACAACCGAAAAGAACCAAATTCCGTCGTTCGCAGAAGGGCCGTATGAAAGGTGAGGCTCAGCGCGGCAATCAGCTCGCGTTCGGCTCGTTCGGCATCAAGACGCTTGAGTCAAAATGGATCACCGGTCGTCAGATTGAGGCTGCTCGTATCGCTGTGACTCGCTATATGCAGCGTCAGGGTCAGATCTGGATCCGCATATTCCCGGACAAGCCTATCACCAAGAAGCCGGCCGAGGTGCGTATGGGTAAAGGTAAAGGTAATCCGGAGGGCTTCGTAGCTCCCGTGACTCCCGGACGTATCCTTATCGAGGTAGAAGGTGTACCCTACGATATCGCTAAGGAAGCACTTCGTCTGGCTGCCCAGAAGCTGCCCGTGATAACAAAGTTTGTGGTGCGTCGTGACTATGACCCCTCACAGAACGTGTAAATCATCCAAAGAGACATAACCAATGAAAAAGGAAGAAATCAAGGAATTAAGCATTCAGGAACTGAAGGCCGCTATTGAGGTCGCAGAGAAGGCTTATCGTGAATTGAAAGTAGCGCACGCGATATCTCCCGTAGACAATCCCTCGAAAATCACAAAGGATCGTAAGGAGATTGCCCGCTTGAAGACAGTGTTGCGCCAGAAGGAAATCGCCGCTCAGGCTGCTTCTGAAGTTAAATAATCACCCCCGAAAAGTATTTTAAAAAATGGAAGAGAAAAGACATTTGAGAAAAGAAAGAATCGGGGTCGTTTCGAGCAACAAGTGTGATAAGACTATCACGGTTGAAATCAAGTGGAAAGAGAAACACCCCATCTATGGTAAGTTTGTCAACAAGACAAAGAAGTACCATGCTCATGACGAGAACAACGAATGCTCAATCGGCGACACCGTTCGCCTGATGGAGACCCGTCCCTTGAGCAAAACCAAGAGATGGAGACTTGTAGAAATCATCGAAAAAGTTAAGTAATTATGATACAGAGTGAATCACGTTTGACAGTAGCAGATAACAGTGGTGCTAAAGAGGCACTCTGCATTCATGTGCTTGGCGGCACGGGCCGTCGCTATGCTTCAGTAGGCGATATCATCGTCGTGACTGTAAAGAGCACAATCCCGAGCAGCGATGTAAAGAAAGGTACAGTCTCCAAGGCTGTCGTAGTACGTACCAAAAAGGAGGTGCGCCGTCCCGATGGCAGCTACATCCGTTTTGACGACAACGCATGCGTACTGCTCAATAATGCCGGTGAACTGCGTGGCACACGTATCTTCGGTCCGGTAGCCCGCGAACTCCGCGCTACCAACATGAAGATTGTGTCGCTTGCTCCGGAGGTACTTTAATAGTCTTTTAAAAAAGTAACGAAACAATGGCAAAATTACATATAAAGAAGGGTGACACGGTCTATGTCAACTCAGGCGATGACAAAGGCAAGACCGGCCGTGTGCTCGAAGTGCATCCCTCAAAGGAGCGTGCACTCGTGGAGGGCATCAACATGGTGTCCAAGAGCATGAAGCCTAATGCAAAATATCCCCAGGGTGGTATCGTGAAAATCGAAGCGCCTCTTCACATTTCAAAACTCAACCCGATCGACCCGAAGACCGGCAAGCCCACAAGAGTAGGCCGCAAGCGCAATGAGGCCGGCAAATTGGTACGTATCGCTAAACGTTCAGGAGAGGAGATTAAGTAATGAGCACTACACTAAGCAAGGAATATAAGGAACGCATCGTTCCCGAACTCACAAAGGAGTTCAACTACAGCACTGTCATGCAGGTGCCCCGTCTGGAGAAGATTGTAATCAACCAGGGTCTGGGCGCAGCGACACAGGATAAGAAACTCATCGAGACTGCAATCAACGAGCTGACTGCCATCACAGGTCAGAAGGCCGTTCCGACTCTGTCACGCAAGGATATCTCAAACTTCAAGCTCCGTAAGAAGATGCCCATCGGCGCGATGGTGACTCTTCGTAAGGACAAGATGTATGAATTCCTTGAGCGCCTCGTAAGAGTGGCATTGCCCCGTATCCGCGACTTCAAGGGTATCAACTCCAAACTTGACGGACGTGGCAACTACACTTTAGGCGTCACTGAGCAGATTATCTTCCCCGAGATTAATATTGACAATGTGCCGAAGCTTCAGGGTATGAACATAACCTTCGTGACATCAGCTGATACTGACGAAGAGGGTCTGGCTCTGCTTAAGAAATTCGGTCTTCCCTTTAAACACGAAAAATAAATCATCCCTGATATGGCAAAAGAATCAATGAAAGCCCGCGAGGTGAAGCGTCAGCGCATGGTAGCCAAATACGCCGAGAAGAAAGCAGCTTTGAAGAAAGCAGCTTTGGCCGACGAAAATGGCAACATCGACTATGAGGCTCTCACCAAGCTGCAGAAGCTCCCGAAGAATGCTTCTAAGGTGCGCCTTCACAACCGTTGCGAGATCACCGGTCGTCCGAAAGGCTACATGCGCCAGTTTGGCATCTCCAGAATTCAGTTCCGTGAGATGGCATCAGCCGGTCTTATTCCCGGTGTGAAGAAGGCAAGCTGGTAATCGCTGAAGCACTTCGCTACAATTCGAGCACAGATAATTTTATCTGAATAATACAGGAGGGTGTGTCACCATGAGCGTGGCGCGCCCTCCGTCATATATATTGATGAGAGGAGGCTGACGGGATGCCTGAAATATATTACTCAAAGTGAAAAAAATCAAAAAATTAGCGGGAAATTTTGTTAAATCAGAAATTTAGATTAATTTTGCGGTGTAAAGTGGCTCGTATGCGCTGACGTGGAGTCGGACGTAAGTGTCAAAAATATCGCGAGATACGTGAAATGTCGGAAAAGTGGAGCCGGCAAGCGCGTATTTCGGTGATTTTTGCGATATGTTTACGTCTGTCTGCGGCAAAGTGATATAAGGCGCTTTACGTTAAAGAGAGTATTAAATATTGTTCAGCAATGTCTGAATCAATTTAACAACCAAAACAATGACTGATCCAATAGCAGATTATTTGACCAGACTGAGAAACGCCATCCACGCCGGACACCGCGTGGTGGAGGTTCCGTCTTCAAAACTGAAAAAGGAGATTACAAAAATCCTTTTTGACCAGGGCTACATTCTCAACTATAAGTTTGAGGAGGGCAATACCCCGCAGGGTACTATCAAGATAGCTCTGAAGTATGACCCCATCGACAAAGTAAGTGCCATCAAGAACTTGCATCGTGTCAGCCGTCCGGGTCTCCGTCAATATGCCGGCTACAAGGATATGCCCCGTGTCCTGAACGGACTCGGCATCGCAATCCTCTCCACTTCTCGCGGCGTGATGACTAATAAAGAGGCCAAAGACCTTAAAATCGGCGGCGAAGTATTGTGTTACGTTTATTAATAGGAGGTATTGAAATGTCAAGAATAGGTAAAGCACCCATTGAGATACCTGCCGGCGTGACCGTACAGGTGAAAGACAACGTAGTGACCGTAAAGGGTCCGAAAGGCGAATTGTCACAAGAGATTAATCCCGATATCCATGTAGCTGTAGAAGATGGTCACATCACAGTGAGCCGTCCGGACGACGAGCGTCAGCATCGCGCACAGCATGGTCTCTATCGCGCTTTGATCCACAACATGGTGGTAGGCGTATCGGAAGGCTATAAGAAAGAGATGGAGCTCGTAGGCGTAGGTTATCGCGCTACAAGCACAGGCCAGGTGCTCGAACTCGCACTGGGCTATTCACACGCTATCTATATCAAGCTTCCCAAGGAGATTAAGGTGGAGGCAAAGAGTGAGCGTAACAAAAACCCGCTGATTATCCTCGAGAGCGCTGACAAGCAGCTTCTCGGCCAGGTATGCGCTAAGATCCGCTCCCTCCGCAAGCCTGAACCTTACAAGGGTAAAGGTATCAAGTTTGTTGGTGAGATTATCCGTCGTAAGTCAGGTAAGTCAGCCAACGCTAAATAATTAAAATCAGCAAATCATGGTATCCAAGATAGCAAGAAGAAATAAGATTAAAACCCGCATCCGCGGTAAAATCTCGGGCACAGCTGAGCGTCCTCGTCTGAGCGTGTTCCGCAGCAATAAAGGTATCTACGTACAGGTGATCGACGACCTTGCAGGCAATACACTGGTAGCAGCCGGCAGCAAGGGTCTCGAGGGCGGCACAAAGTCAGAGGTTGCAGCCAAGGTAGGTGCCGAGATAGCAAAAAGAGCTTTGGAGAAGGGTATCACCGAGGTGGTATTCGACCGTAACGGTTATCTTTTCCATGGCAGAGTAAAATCATTGGCCGACGCAGCTCGCGAGGCCGGTCTTAAATTTTAATAAATCATGGCTAATAAAAACAATAGAGTTAAATCAACCAATGATTTGGAGCTGAAGGACCGTCTTGTGGCCATCAACCGTGTGACTAAGGTTACAAAGGGTGGTCGTGCGTTCAGCTTTGCCGCAATCGTCGTAGTCGGCAATGAAGACGGCGTAATCGGCTGGGGCCTTGGTAAGGCCAATGAGGTGCAGGCTGCCATCGCCAAGGGCGTAGAGACTGCAAAGAAGAACCTTATCCGTGTGCCGGTGCACAAAGGCACCATTCCCCATGAGCAAGCAGCAAAATTCGGTGGCTCACGCATCTTCCTGAAGCCCGCCTCTGAAGGTACCGGTGTGAAGGCCGGCGGCGCTATGCGTGCCGTGCTTGAGAGCGTAGGTATCACCGACGTGCTTGCAAAATCAAAGGGTAGTTCTAACCCCCACAACCTCGTGAAGGCTACCATCGCAGCTCTTGCAGAGCTTCGCTCTCCGCAGCAGGTGGCTCAAAATCGCGGTGTGTCAGTGGAGAAAGTGTTCAACGGTAAATAAGCAGAGTATCATGGCACAGATAGCTATCAAACAGATAAAGAGCAGAATCAACTGCCCGGCAGTTCAGAAGCGCACACTTGATGCTCTCGGACTCAGAAAAATGAACCATACAGTAGTGCACGAAGAGAATCCGGCCATCCTGGGCATGGTAAAGGCAGTGCATCATCTTGTGGAAGTAACAAAACTCTAAAAGACTGAAACAAAATGGAACTTCATAATCTTACACCCGCACAGGGCAGCAATAAGAAGAACAAGCGTATCGGTCGCGGACCGGGCAGTGGCTACGGTGGTACATCCACCCGCGGTCATAAGGGCGCAAAGTCACGTTCCGGTTACAAGCGTAAAATCGGCTTCGAGGGCGGTCAGATGCCTCTCCAGCGCCGTGTGCCCAAATTCGGCTTCAAGAATATCAATCGTGTGGAATATAAGGCTATCAATCTGGATGCACTCCAGGCTTTGGCAGAGGCTAAAAATCTCGAGAAGATCACAGTAGATGATCTTCGTGCCAACGGCCTCGTGCCCAAGAATGTCAAGGTTAAAGTCCTTGCCAACGGAGCCATCAGCCGCAAGATTGAGGTTGTAGCCGACGCTTTCTCCAAGAAAGCTGAAGAGGCAATCACAGCAGCCGGCGGAACCGTAAACAAAAAATAATCTTACACAATGGGATTCACCAAAACAATAAAAAATATCTGGAGTATAGATGATCTTCGCACCCGCATCGGCATCACGCTGCTGCTGGTGGTCATCTATCGCTTCGGGTGCTATGTAGTGTTGCCGGGCATCAACCCCGACTCACTGCTGGCTCTTAAGAACTTTACGTCTGACGGCCTGATGCAGCTGCTCGACATGTTCAGCGGCGGTGCCTTCTCACAGGCATCCATCTTCGCACTCGGTATCATGCCCTATATCACGGCATCGATCGTGATACAGCTTCTTGGCATGGTGCTTCCTTCTTTCCAGAAGATGCAGCGCGAGGGCGAGAGCGGACGTATGAAGCTCAACCAGTACACACGTTATCTGACTGTCCTGATCCTCGTGCTTCAGGGCCCGGCTTATCTGATGAACCTCAGATATCAGATTACAGCAGCCGGCGGATACATTGACATGGGTTTCTGGACTGTGGCATATATGACCATAGTGCTGGCAGCCGGCTCAATGTTTATCATGTGGCTTGGTGAGCGTATTGACCAGAAAGGTGTAGGCAACGGTATCTCCTTCATCATCCTTATCGGTATTATCGCCCGTCTCCCGGAGGCATTCATCCAGGAATTTACCGGACGTCTTATCAATTCGGCAGGTGGCGGTCTCGTGCTGTTCCTCATCGAAATCATCATACTCTTGCTCGTGATTGCCGGCGCTGTGCTGCTCGTACAGGGCACACGCAAAGTGCCCGTGCAGTATGCCAAGAAGGTAGTGGGCAATAAGCAGTATGGCGGTGCTCGTCAGTATATACCCCTGAAAGTCAATGCGGCCGGCGTTATGCCTATCATCTTCGCTCAGGCAATCATGTTTATTCCCGTCACTTTGGCCGGCTTCTCAACGAGCCGCAGCGGTGTATGGGGCGCCCTGACCGATATGTATGGCTGGACATACAATATCATCTACTTCCTGATGATTGTCGCATTTACTTACTTCTATACGGCTATCACAGTGCGTCCTCAGCAGATGGCTGAAGACATGAAGCGCAACAACGGCTTTATCCCCGGCGTCAAGCCCGGCAAGCCGACTGTTGAATACCTGGACTCCATTATGTCGCGTATCACCCTTCCGGGCTCGATATTCCTCGGCATCGTGGCCATCCTTCCGGCTATCGCTTATGTCTGCGGTCTGCAGCGCAGCTTTGCACAGTTCTTCGGCGGCACATCGCTGCTCATCCTTGTCGGTGTGATACTGGACACTCTCCGTATCATCGAGGGTCATCTCCTGATGCGCCACTACGACGGATTGATGAAGGACGGCAGAATACAAGGACGTACCACCGGTAAAGCGTATTAATCCTTAGATTGCAACCTTGTAGAGAAATCCGGATATAAAGAGTTATGATTTATCTGAAAACCTCTGAAGAAATAGAATTGACGAGAAGGGCGTGTGACCTTGTGAGCCGCACTTTGGCAGAAGTAGCCAAAGAGATTAAGCCGGGTGTCACTACACGCCATCTCGACAATATAGCACGTGAGTTTATCCTCGACAACGGGGGTAAGCCCGCTTGCCTCGGCTACGGAGGTTTTCCCGGCACCCTCTGCATTGAGGTCAATGAGACTGTGGTGCATGGTTTCCCTTCGGGCTATACGCTGAAGGAGGGAGACATCTTAGGCACGGATTGTGTCGTTGAGCTTGACGGCTACAATGGCGACACATGTTATACCTTCAGTGTGGGCGACGTAGATGAGAAAGTGAAATCTCTTCTACTCACCACCAAGGAGTCTCTTTATCACGGCATAGCCGCCGCAAAGGGAGGCAAGCGTGTGGGAGACATATCGAATGCAGTGCAGACATATTGCGAGCGTCGCGGTTACAGCGTGGTGCGCGAGATGTGCGGACACGGCATCGGCAAGAGTATGCATGAAGATCCGGAGGTGCCCAACTACGGTCGCCGTGGCATAGGCCCGGTATTGAAGCCCAACATGCTGATCTGCATCGAGCCGATGATAAATCTTGGCAGCAAGAATATAGTGATAGAGCGCGATGGATGGCAGTGTCGCACCCGCGACCGCAAGCCCTCGGCGCATTTCGAACACACTATATGTATCACGGAGGAATATCCTGAGGTGCTCACCACCTTCGACTATATAGAAGAGGTGCTTGCGGCACGCGGGGAGGACCCGATGCATATCAATGCAGAAGATATCTTTGATAAGAATCATAACTAAGCGGAAAGAATAACAATCGTATTATGGCAAAACAGGCAGCAATCGAACAGGATGGTGTAATTCTCGAGGCTCTCTCAAACGCAATGTTTAAGGTGCAGCTCGAAAACGGACATGAGATTACGGCTCATATCTCGGGCAAGATGAGAATGCACTATATAAAGATTTTACCCGGCGACAAGGTAAAGGTGGAGATGTCTCCATACGACTTGAGTAAGGGTAGGATCTCATTCCGATACAAATAAAAATCAAATCCCATATGAAAGTAAGAGCATCAATCAAAAAGCGTACGGCTGACAGCAAGATAGTGCGTAGAAAAGGCCGCTTGTACGTGATCAACAAAAAGAACCCTAAGCTTAAAATGCGTCAGGGCTAATCATCAATCTCTCATCAATAAATTAATTAAGTCAATATGGCAGTAAGAATAGTCGGCGTAGACTTGCCGCAAAACAAGAGAGGGGAAATTGCCCTGACATATATCTATGGCATAGGCCGCAGCGCAGCCAATACAATTCTTGAGAAGGCCGGTGTAGACCGCGACATCAAGGTAAAGGATTGGACTGATGACCAGGCTGCAGCAGTGCGTGAAGTGATCCAGACCAACTATAAGGTGGAGGGTGACCTTCGCAGTGAGATCCAGCTTAACATCAAGCGTCTGATGGATATAGGCTGTTATCGTGGCATCCGTCATCGTATCGGTCTTCCGGTGCGTGGCCAGTCAACGAAGAACAATGCACGCACTCGCAAGGGTCGTAAGAAAACAGTTGCTAACAAGAAGAAAGCTACTAAATAATATTAAGAAATGGCAAAAAAGACAGTCGCAGCGAAGAAGCGCAACGTCAAGGTTGACGCTATGGGTCAGCTCCATGTTCACTCTTCGTTCAACAACATCATCGTGTGTCTGGCCAACAGCGAGGGTCAGGTTATTTCCTGGTCATCAGCAGGCAAGATGGGCTTCAGAGGCTCAAAGAAGAACACACCGTATGCCGCTCAGATGGCGGCTCAGGATTGTGCTAAGGTCGCTTACGATCTTGGATTGCGCAAAGTGAAAGCATACGTAAAGGGTCCGGGCAACGGCCGTGAGTCAGCAATCCGCACCGTGCATGGTGCCGGTATTGAGGTAGTCGAGATCGTCGACGTAACTCCGCTGCCGCACAACGGTTGCCGTCCTCCCAAGAGAAGAAGAGTGTAATTAACGCCGTAAGGTATCATAACACAGCATATCAATTCTCAAGGTAAAATTTAATTACATCCTGCATATAAGGTGACGACCGAGATATAAAGACTTGAATGCGAATAGACCGTCAGCAAAATTTCTTTTGTAGCAACTTTCTCTCGACGGTCGCGGCTGCGCTAAGAGTCAACACTTATTTCGTGTACGGAGCCCGCAAGACGGGATAAAAACAGAAATCAACAATGGCAAGATACACAGGTCCTAAATCAAAAATCGCTCGTAAATTCGGCGAGGCCATCTACGGCGAAGACAAGGTACTGGCAAAGAAGAATTATCCGCCGGGACAGCACGGTCAGAACCGCCGTCGCAAAACGTCTGAGTATGGTCTTCAGCTCCGCGAGAAGCAGAAAGCAAAATACACCTACGGTGTGTTGGAGCGCCAGTTTAGAAATCTCTTCGAGAAGGCAGCCCGCACGAAAGGTATCACCGGTGAGGTGCTTCTGCAGCTTCTTGAGAGCCGTCTTGACAACGTGGTATATCGTCTGGGCATAGCCAAGACACGTCCGGCCGCTCGTCAGATCGTGCTCCACAAGCATATCACAGTCAACGGTAAGGTGGTCAACATTCCTTCTTATCAGGTGAAGCCCGGTGACGTAATCGGTGTGCGTGAGAAGAGCAAATCACTTGAGGTGATAGCAGACTGCCTCGCAGGCTTCAATCACAGCAAGTATCCCTGGATAGAATGGGATGAAAGCTCCAAGAGCGGTCGCTTCCTTCACGTGCCCACTCGCGCGGACATTCCCGAGACTATCAAGGAACAACTGATTGTCGAACTCTATTCTAAATAATAAACAGTAGAGACCCATGCCAATTTTAGCATTTCAAAAACCTGAAAAGGTCATCATGCTTGAGGAGACCAATCAATTCGGTAAATTCGAATTCCGTCCCCTGGAGCCCGGATATGGCCAGACCATCGGCAACGCGTTGCGCAGAATACTGCTGTCGTCGCTGGGTGGTTTCGCCATCAACACCATCAAGATAGATGGTGTAGCTCACGAACTTGATACAATCCCCGGAGTAATCGAGGATGTGATCAACATTATCCTCAATCTCAAGCAGGTGCGCTTCAAGCAGCTCAATCCCGAGATAGAGGAAGAGCAAGCCACAGTGACCGTTTCAGGTACAGAGGTGTTCACCGCCGGCGACTTGGGTAAAGTTCTTACCGGATTTGAGGTACTCAATCCGGAACTCGTCATCTGTCATCTTGAGCCGAAGGCATCATTTACCATGACCTATACAATCAATAAAGGTCGCGGATGGGTATCGGCCGATGAAAACCGCGAGATGCTTACCGGAAGCGATCCCGGTATAATAGCCATCGACTCTATCTATACTCCCATCAAGAATGTGAAGTATATCGTGGAGAATTTCCGCGTAGAGCAGAAGACGGACTACGAGAAACTGATACTTGAAGTTACAACCGACGGCTCAATAATGCCTAAGGATGCTCTTAAGGATGCGGCGCGCATTCTGATACAGCACTTCCTCCTCTTCTCTGACGACAAGATGACTCTTGAGACACCGGCAGAAGATGGCGGCGAAGAGTTTGATGAGGACGTGCTCAAGATGCGTCAGCTTCTTAAGACCAAACTCTCGGACATGGACCTCTCGGTGCGCGCGCTTAACTGTCTTAAGAGTGCGGAAGTGGAGACTCTCGGCGAGCTCGTGGTCTTCAACAAGAATGATCTCTTGAAATTCCGTAACTTCGGACGCAAGTCGCTCACAGAGCTTGACGAACTCCTGCAGGGTCTGAACCTGACCTTCGGGATGGACATCTCAAAATATAAATTAGACAAAGAATAAACAGCGATGAGACATAATAAGAAATTCAATCACCTGAGCCGCAAGAAGGGTCATCGCGAGGCCCTGCTCTCGAACATGGCGATATCGCTTATCATGCACAAGCGTATCTTCACCACTGTGGCTAAGGCCAAGGCACTGCGCATGTATGCAGAGCCCATCATCACCCGCTGCAAAAAAGACGATATGGCCAACCGTCGTCTCGTGTTCAGCTATCTGCAGAGCAAGGATGCAGTCAAAGAACTTTTCGGTGTTATAGCCGATAAGGTAGGTGATCGTCCCGGTGGCTACCTCCGCATTCTCAAGACACGTCATCGTCTTGGTGACAATGCTGAGATGTGTATGATAGAGTTTGTGGACTTCAACGAAAATATGCTTGAGGCTGCAGCTCCCAAGAAGGCTAAGAGCACACGCCGTTCTCGCAGCAAAAAGGCAGCTCCCGCAGCTGCACCCGCAGCAGAGACTCCGGCTACAGAGGCTCCCGCAGCTGAAGAACCCAAAGCAGAGTAATTTGCCGGACGGCAAAATAATTTTAATGAGAGCGCTTCAAATATTTTTGAGGCGCTCTTGTTGTTTATGTTGGTGTATTATAGTTTATTAGATCTGTAATAACGGATGCTGAAGATCATTTTTATAGCCGATAATGCTAAAAAATTGATATTGCTTCAAACTATTGTAATGTTAACATTGTTTAAAAAACGTAACTGAAAATATTAATCAATTAAAATATAAGAATTATGAAAAAGTATTTGTTAGCAGTAGTCTGCGCAGTAGTAGGATTCTTTTCCGCTTCAGCAATCAATCCTTTCGTAGAGTTTCAGCCCATTCAGGTAGGCGACGGTTGGACAGCCTTCAACGTTCAGGGCGGCGTAATGGCCAACGTGCATCGTGACATCTCTGTAGGTGGTGGTATCGGTATCACAGAGCGTTGGAATTTCAATCACAGCCCGCTTATCCCTATCTTCGCAAGAGGTGAATATTCTACAAGTTTCAAGGGCTTCAAGCCGTTTGTATCTTTTGATCTCGGCTATGAAATCAATACAGATTCTCCCAAGCATGGTGCTGTTTTGGTCAACCCGATGGTAGGTCTTAAGTTTAACAGATGGTATGCAGGCATAGGTTATCTTGGCCACTGCTGGACCGGCAAAGGCGCCTCAAGCACATCTACTTTCAATGTAAAGATCGGTTACAATTTCTGATTTTGTAAATTTTTACTTATGAATAATGCTCCAAAAGCCGGAAAGGCTTTTGGAGTTTTTTTTATTTGAAGCTATCTGATCTATTCTCATCGCGTTGAGATGTTGCAGTGCTACATGCCAAAGGCATGTCCTTACGTTGCTCTGTCAGTTTGCGGCCTTAAGTATTGGTGGTGTGAAATAAAATGTTTACATTTGTATATGAGTAATAAGAAGATGGAATGCTCTTAAGGGTGATGTTTAATTCGCTTTTGATATTGGGCTTTACGGTGGCTTACTTTGCCATCATCATATCGTGTATAGTCGTCGTGCTGTCGGAAAACCGCAATCCGATACGTTCGATGGCCTGGACGGTATCACTTCTGTTTCTCCCGGTGGTAGGACTGATAGTATATCTCTTTTTTGGCCGTAGTCTTAAGGGACGACACATCATGTCCCGGCATAACAAGCGCAAGATATTACATAATGTCAGTCTTCCGAAGGTTAACCTTGACGACACGCCGCTATCATCCTCAGAAAAGCAGCTCGTAAAGCTTGCATATACACTCACCAAATATCCTCTTACCAAAAACAATTCTATCCGAATCTTTACGGAGGGCGAGTCAAAGTTCCACTCTCTTATTGATGACCTGCGTGCGGCTAAAGATACGATCTATCTTCAGTATTATATCTTCAGTGATGACCGTATAGGGGAGGAGATAGCCGACATCCTGATATCTAAGGTGCGAGAAGGAGTGAGTGTGAAGGTAATATACGATCATGTAGGGAGTCTGGGCACACGTGGACGCTTCTTCAGGAAGATGAAAGAGAATGGCGTGGAAGTGCATCCGTTCTTTCGTGTGACCTTCCCTCAACTTGCCAACCGTATCAACTGGCGAAATCACCGTAAGATCGTAGTCATAGACAATCGTATCGGCTATATAGGCGGCATGAACATAGCAGACCGGTATTGCAGTGCTGATGGTGAAAAGCAATGGCGCGACACGCATTTCAGGGTAGAGGGGGATATCGTGGCTTCGATGCTGCGCAGTTTTGTAATAGACTGGTATTTCCTGTCAGACGCCGGCGAACGTCCGGACATGACTCTTCCTCCCAATCCGATAGTAAATGATTGCGGAATACAATTTGTGGCCGATGGGCCGGTGAATAACTGGAACAACCTTGCCTTATGCTTTTTGAAAGCCATCTCATCCGCCCGTAAGCTGATATATATTCAGACTCCATACTTCTTGCCGACGGACACATTGCTGCAGGCTCTTGAGGCGGCTGCGTTAGCAAAGGTTGATGTCAGAATCATGATACCTCGCAGAAGTGATTCAAGGCTGTTGCAGTATGCCAGTTTCTCGTATGTCACGCGTTGCCTGAAATCAAATATCAAGGTTTATCTCTACGAGCCCGGAATGCTCCACGCAAAAACCATGATTGTAGATGACGATTTCGTGACTGCGGGCTCAACAAACTTTGATTTCCGCAGTTTTGAGAATAACTTTGAATGCAATCTGCTGATATATGACAATGCCGTCAACAGATGCATGCGTGATATCTTTTTTGAAGATATCAGGAAGTGCAGCAAGTTGACGTTCTCGGAATGGAAGAAGCGGCCGATGCCTCAGAGAGCCCTCGAATCGTTCGTGCGTCTTTTCGCCCCGATATTATAGAATTGAGGGATCTCCCTATGTGAATGGGTATATAAAATAATATGAGATAATTTCACAATCATCTCATACTCTTTGGCTTAACTAAATAAATTCTTACATGTCAGGTTGTAGTGCTTTCATATGTTGCAAAATTAACTAAATATTTCTATAATATAGCAAAATAAGTGTTAATTAATGTTAATTATATATATTCAATCATCGCATCAATGGAGATGATAAAGAAGGGGCCAATACATTGCGCCCTCGCTATACGATTATTGAGCATTTCGGTTAGATTTTGCGAGCGCAATACATTGCGCCCATACAAAGGAAATCCCTCCAGGCGCATTTCTACGCCGGAGGGACTCTGTTTTGTAAGTCGAGTGTAACTGCGACTTATAGTAAGGTTACTGTTTACTTAACTACTACTTTTTTGCCGTTTACGATCCAGAGGCCGGCGGGAAGTTGGTCAACAGACTCAACATTATATTTAACGCCGTCGATGGAATATACGTTGAGTTCTGATTCAGCCTCAATAACAGTAACTGCAGTAGTGTCTTCAGTTATAGTGTAAGTAGCTGTGATAGTCTCGCAGTATTTACGCTCGGGATAGAATGAGTCGTCATCCCAGATGTCAATGAAGAAGTATTTCTCCGGAATGTTGAGTGTCCATGTGCCGGGAGTAAGTTTCTGAGAGGGGATAAGCTGGAGCTTATAGTAGTCGAGCTGATCCTCAGGATTGAGCACGATGACAGTCTCACCGTTGGTAAGAGTTGCGTTGACGCCTTCTTCCTCGATAAGGTCAAGGTTGGGAGTAATGCCATCGCAGTCAGAAGCGGAAACGCTGATTACGATTTCCTGGAATTTATCTAATGATACGGATTCGCCGTCAGCAGGGGTGAGGGTGAAAGCTACGCCACCTACATCGTTAAGCTTGAAATACTGATAAAGGAAGCTCATAGCCAGGTTAGGTTCGGCATTCACTGTTCTCATTTCATCCTGAATATTGAGATAGCTCTCCTGTATCTCTACGAGATAATACTGTCCGTTTTCGGGAGTGAAGCTCGGATTGGAATATACCACTTTGTTGCTGTTCTTCCATGTGTCTTTATTCTCCAGCTTCGTGTATGTTCCGGCCATACCCATTTTAGTGCCGGCAGCATCACTGCGGTAAACTTTGGGATTGAATTTTGCAACTGCAGGGTAGCCGCTTGCGAAAACATAGCCTTCCGGAAGCACGAGTGAGAAAGTAGAAAGGTCAGAAACGATACCGGGTGTGGGGTCGGCGGAAATATTGGGCAGGATGCCGTATTTCCACTTGTAGTTGAGCATGTTGGAGTTTGAGAATTGAGTGCCATCCTCTCTTGTGAAGATAAGGGCGCCTGCAGGTATCATGATCTGATACTTGCCATAGATATTCCAAGTCTCTTTAGGAGTGAAGGTAATCTGAGTGCCCTGAATGCTGGCTGAATACATATCCGTAGCCTGGTCAACCTCATCGCCGCCGAAGAAAATTCGGCCTGCTTTGTCAACATTCTCATCGGGGTCATAATAAAGGAGAGCTCTTTCAGAAAACTCTACGGAGGTATACTCTACAGAGAAGTCAAGCACCACCTTAGAGATTGGCTCATTGATGAAACCGGGCTCCGGGAAAATTTTGGTGGGAGCCAC
Source organism: uncultured Sangeribacter sp. (assembly GCA_964456155.1). Taxonomy (GTDB): domain Bacteria; phylum Bacteroidota; class Bacteroidia; order Bacteroidales; family Muribaculaceae; genus Lepagella. The sequence goes on along the minus strand of CAYVZJ010000046.1, from coordinate 6,927 downwards.
TGCAACTGCAAACGCAGAAGCACCGAAGCATGCGCATACAGCGGCAAGCGCGGCTTTTCTAAAGTTGTAAATTTGTTTCATAGTGTTAATAATAAATGGTTGATTAGTGCAAATATATACAAATTATTCTAAATGACAACTAATATATGTATGAAAATGATATAATAGTTAAAAAAAAGAGAAAATCAAGAATTTCCGTATTGCCGCAGGTATTCGCGTGCGGTGAGGCAGAGTTCGTCATACCATTCCTTACCGAAGCGTCGGGTGAGCGGCTCGGCAAGAAATTCGAATGCCCGGACACCTTTCGCCCTGCCGAGCACTTCAGCAGCCTTACATATCTTCCAGCGATGGTAATTGACAGCTGTAAAACCGTCATACTCCTTAAGTCTGACGGGGTAAAGCGAGCAGGAAATAGGTTTGAAGAACTCCGTTTTCCCCTCCCGGCGAGCCTTCTCGAGGGCACATAGGCATTTCCCGTCCTTGTCAAAGCAGGTATAAATGCAGTTTCTGCCATCCACGATCTGCGTGACGAGATCTCCTTCCGGATCCGTATATGATGGTCCCTCCTCGATAACTGCACGCCGAGCGGCCGGCGACAGAAGAGGGAGTATCTGCGGCATAAGTTCTTTAAGCCGGCGGTCTTCATCTTCTGTGAGAGGTGCGCCGGCATCCCCTTCGATGCAGCATTCTCCGAGGCAAGCGTCAAGATTGCACTCGAAGAAGCGTTCTATAAGGTCTAAGGATACTAAGGTGTCTTGTATTTGTAGCATGGTAAAAAAGATATTTCAGTCAGTAACAATTGTAGCAGTGGCTATCAGTCGGTCGGCGCGAGCACCCGGTTCGTGTAGCCATACAGCCACGTTATATTCATTTACGGTCTCAAACTTATTTCCTTCAGTGAGAGAGGTGTCTCCTATCTGTCTTCCTTCTTTCGGCACAAGTACATATTGGTAATTATAAGAACCCTGCTTTAAAGGCACATCGAGGAGGTAAAGACCCGACTCGCGGTCATATTTCATCCTGTTCAGGTCGCTGTATGAATTTTGAAACAGCGCTCCGTCAACGTATACGTCGCCGCCATAAACTTCAGGAAAATCGAGTGAGAAATGTGTCATGATATAGTCTGCTCCGATATCAGGGTCGGTGGAATTGTATTCGTCCACCTTGAAACGTCCACGTTGGGTGCTGTCATACAGATAACTCTTCTCCGCCCTTGAAGTGTCAGTGCGAAGCCAAGCATTATACATATTGCCGTAATACCCGGTGGAGTCCACACCCATACCGGGATAATTGTTTCTTACCGTTTCGAAGCGCCGGTATTCGTTGGAGGCCGGGAAGATAAGCTCCGGTAGATGTTCATATATCATTTTTGAACCCTGCACCCTTATGGGATGATTTACGACCCGGCGTGTGTCGGGACGATTATTTTGAGTCACCTCCACGATGATATCAGTATAGGGATTGCGTATCATCATCTCTCCCGGGTCGATGATGAGGTTGAGCTGCTGCCACTCGTCGTTGAGCCCTTTGTCGGTGCGAGCAGAAGCATTGCCGGCAATCCTGACGCACTCTTCGCTCACTTGAAATCGGACCTGCAGCAGAGTGTTGTCAGGCTCGTCCCGGTCAAAGACCTGCATTAGATAATTCCCCGATTTCAGAGGTGCCATTTCCTCATTGGGAATGGTGATATTGTAGTTGACGTAGTGGATGAAAGTATTGGAAGAGAATGCGTAGTCGGTGATGTCCATGTAGTTGAAACCGGATACATATTCATTTTCCTGAAGCGTGGATGGCTGCCAGTCGGCATTACAGTGTATGAGTCGGCAACGAAGATAGGATACGTCGTCGGCAATTTCATCAAAAGAAATGGTAATGTGGCTATTCCCGTCAAGTTCGAGCACCGGAGAGAGCATCAGGTCGCCGTCGCGAGTTACAGTCAGAGTGCGAAACAGAGGGTCGAAAATGGCAGTAGTTGTGTCAATCCCGGCATAGGAAACCTTGACTCCGGATATGAATGACAGGAGGCAAAGCAGAAAGCGCAGATGAAAAGAGAGATGACGCAGTTTATTCATCCTTGCAATATTGATTGTGGAGGATTTCGATAGCCTGAGCTATGAGTTCGTTGCAAGACCGGACGCCATCTTTGCCTTTAAGGTCACGGCAAGTGATGCGTCCGCCGTTGCTCTCGGCAAATTGTGTACATAGTTCGTGTGCCTCTTTGGCAGCGGGAGCCTTGTCGGCGGGATTGGAGGTAAATCGCGCACCGGCTACTAAGGCGATACCGTTAGCAGCACCGCAGATTTCTCCGAGTCCTCCGATACCGCTACCCAGAGCGGAAGTGAGACGAGCTGCAGTGTCGGAGTCTATGTCAGTAACGTCCGGGAAGCACATCACCACGCTTTGAGCGCAGTTATATCCTTGCTTACGCAAGTCGTACATAAGATTAAGACGTTGTTCAAGTGTCATAACTTGAGGAATTAAAATTAAGAGTTAATTACCATTGAATGGGAGTCAATCCTTGCTTGATGAGGAAATCGTTGGCTTGTGAGAAGTGGTGATTTCCGAAGAAGCCGCGATGGGCGGAGAGGGGAGAGGGGTGGGGAGAGGTGAGGACGAGATGCCGGGAGGGGTCGATAAAGGCTCGTTTCGCCGCAGCGTCGGCACCCCAGAGCATAAATACGAGATGGTCTCTGTGTGAGGCTATCTGTTTTACCGCGGTGTCGGTAAACTGTTCCCAGCCGATGCCGGAATGAGACTTGGGCTGACCGGCTTTTACTGTCAGAGCGGTGTTAAGCAGCAGTACGCCTTGTCTGGCCCAGCGGTTGAGGTCTCCATCCGAGGGTGTCGGGGCGCCTGTATCATCAGTTACTTCCTTAAGTATGTTTCGCAATGAAGGGGGGAAAGGAATTCCGGGATTGACGGAGAAAGCCAGTCCGTTGGCCTGTCCGGGCCCGTGGTAAGGATCCTGGCCGATGATTACTACTTTTGTCTTATAAAAAGGTGAAGCGTCGAAGGCGGCAAAGACATTTTTAGCCGGTGGGAAAACCGGTCCGGACATATAGTCGCGGCGCACACGGTCGGTGAGTGATTTGAAATACGGTTTGTCAAATTCGGATGCGAGCGCACTGCGCCATCCCTCTTCCATTCTAATCATACCTCACAATTTGGTACTCTCATGGGGAGTCGAACCCCAATCGATGGAACCGGAATCCATTATTCTATCCATTGAACTATGAGAGCGATTTCACCCACAAAGTTAATCAATAATTTCAAAAAAAGCAAAAATAAAAAAATTCCCCGGCAGATACTCTGCAATAATCAGGAGTATGCGCCGGGGAAATATAATGTTATTGAGTCAGGGATTATAGATTTACCTTAACAGATTTTCCGTTATAAGATACTACATAAATGCCGTTGCCGCGATACTGGTATGTGCCTTCGTGATTAAACTCGGCAGCATCGAGCAAGATTCCCTTGTCGTCAAATATCTGTATTCTGTCACAGTTTTTACAATTTACGCGCAACAAGCCGTTTTCAACAGTATAATTCATATTTTCCTGATTTGCTTCCAAGTCCTTTACGTCAGTAGTAGATTCTATTGCTCGGATGTTTTCAAAAAGTTCCCAGCCCGGTGCATGTCTGTACGCTTCAATTGATTCTTTCGGTACATAAAGGATGCATTCATACAAGTTAATACTCTCACAATCCCATAAAGCTGCTTTTGAACAATATCTACCAAAATCTGATTCCGATGCTTCCGGAGGTACGGTTGCGTATGAATATATTTGTTTAAGTTCCCCGCAATATGCGAATACCAATCCTCCTAATCGGCGCAGTGTTGATGGTAATGAAATTTTAGTAAGGTAAGCACAGTCATAGAAACATTTGGCGTCTATTACTTCAATAGATTCGGGCAATGTCATTTCAGTAATTTCAGAACCGGAAAAAGCTTCAACGCCGAGATATCTCACTCCTTTTGGTATCGTTATAGTATTGATTCTTATTCCATGGAATGCATTTGTTCCGATTGATATCAGGGTAGAGGGCAAAGATACTTTCTTAATTTCTTTTAACATAAGACCATTGGAAAATGCCTGGTCGCCAATTCTGGTGACGATAGCATCACGATTGTTATATCCATCCTCATATCCGAGTTCTATTAATTCAGGAATTATGATTTCATCAAGTTCAACATACTTAGGATTGTATTCCACTTCAAGCGTCAAAGGACACACTTCCTGTTGGACCTCCCCATAAGTAAAACCATCCTTATCAAAAGTATAATAATTGGGTCGGAAAGAAGAAAAATCGTCGGCCTTTATTCCAGTATTGCACATCAATAGCGAGATTGAAAATGTAAAAAAAGACTTTAAAGCAGTATTCATAGTTATTATTGTAAATTAGTAAATTTTTAATAGTTTATAAGATAATAATTTTTTCAGTGTCAATCACAACTTTCATTGGGACATTAGGTTTACCCGCTTCCGTGCAAAAACCGAATCCAGGGACATAATGATAAACTTGTTCGGAAGATGAATTGACTTCAGTGTCATTTTGGCAATTTTAAAGGGTTTCATAATTAGATGTAGTATTAGGTAGAACGAATTATTTCACAAATTTAAAATTTATTTTTAAAGTTACAAGCATAAATTCAAAAAATTGTTAAAAATAATAATTCCCGGCTCAAAATCCGTAATAAACAGGATTTTGGGCCGGGAATTGGATTTTTGCCGTGATTAGGAAAATCAGTCGCGGGCGAGGATCAGGGCGGAGTAGGGGGTGAGGGTCATTTTGCCACCTTTTGTTATGCCGAGGTCGCCGGTGGGGGATATCTTGCCGTCGATGGCTACGATTTTCCATGTGCCTTTGGCTACGTAGACGGTCTGCGGGTGGTCGGCACCGTTGAAGATAACCTTAATCTCTTTCCAAGTGTCACCGTTGGCGTGATCTTTGAGACTGTAAGAGATAAGATTGGGCTGCTTTGCGGAGTCAATCTTATCAAAGACGAGATGCCGGGCAATCATGTCGGCAGAGGTCATGCGGAATGCCGGATGAGCCTTGCGCAGAGCCGTGAGGCCCTTGTAGTAATTGAAGAGGTCGAGGTTGAGCGCCTTGTTGCTCCAGTCGATAGCATTGATGGAGTCAGGACTCTTGTAAGAATTATGCACACCCTGCTTGTCGCGGAATATTTCCTCACCCGCAAACATGAAGGGAGTGCCTTGCGAAGTGAAGATAATGGTCTGAGCCAGTTTGGCCACCTCCTTGCGCACGGAGTCGGTAGCGTCGGGCATAGACTTGCGCAACTTGTCGGTAAGACAGAGGTCATCGTGACAAGAGATATAGTTGACTATCATTTCCGGAGAATTGGCGTAGGCGAACTTGGAATTGTTCCCCTTGGTATAATCCACCTGCGGATGCGCTGTTGCGGCAACGATGCCGATTTTTACAGTCTCCTCGAGTCCCGGTTTGCCGGAAGCGAAGCCACGGTCGGACGCATCAGTATAATGTCCTTTGACGGCATCACGGATATCATCGGAGAATACGGCAATGTCAGTCATCTGCGAGACATTCTCCTTAAGAGCGCGACGTTCGACAGCGAGGGGAGAGTCACCGGCAGTCCATCCCTCGCCATACACGAAAATCGAGGGATTGATTTTCTTGAGTTCGGCGGCAACCTTGTCCATGGTTTCCGTATCATGGATGGCCATAAGGTCGAAACGGAAGCCGTCGATATGATATTCGTCAGCCCAATACTTAGTAGAATTGATGATGAAGTCGCTCATCTGCTTGAGGTCGGAGGCAGTCTCATTGCCACATCCGGAGGCGTCGGAGTAGCGGCCATCATCCCAATGGCGGTGATAATATCCCGGAGCGGTTAGTTCGAAGTTAGATCCGTCATTGTCAGCGGTATGATTGTATACAACGTCCATGATTACACCGATACCCGCATCATGGAGCGCCTTGATCATCTCCTTCATTTCACGGACGCGTACCTCCGGGTCGGAGGGGTTGGTGGAGTAAGAGCCCTCAGGAGCATTGTAATTCAGAGGGTCGTATCCCCAGTTGTAAGAGTTAAGCTGGAGGTTTTCCTCGTCGACGGAATTATAATCGTATGAGGGAAGGATATGCACGTGAGTGATGCCTAATTCCTTAAGATGGTCGATGCCGGTGGCGAGGCCTTCAGGTGAGAGTGTGCCTTCTTCAGTCAGAGCGAGGAATTTACCCTTGTTGGCGATGCCGGAAGACGGGTGCATTGACATGTCGCGATGATGCATCTCGTAAATGATGACGTCGGAGAAATTGTCTACCTTCGGTCCCTTGTCGTTGGTCCATCCGGCAGGGTCGGTCTTGTCAAAGTCGATGATGGCGGCTCGTTTGCCGTTGACGCCGACAGCTTTTGCCCAGACGCCCGGTGTCTCATCGAGCCATTTGCCGTTTTGGTTGATTTGGAAAGTGTAAAACTTGCCGTAGAGTTTCTCGGGGAAAGAAGCCGACCATGTGCCGGTGGCGGCGTCGAAGGTCATGTTGAGGGTCATCTCGGCAGAGCCGGTATGGCCGTTGTTGTAGATGTTGACGCGAGCCTCGTCGGCTTTGGGACTCCACAGGCGGAAGTGAGTGCCGGAATTGTCCACGAGCAATTCGAGGTCATCTCCCGAGTAGGTGGGATAATCGATAAACTGAGCGTCATAAGTACTTTGCGCCATGATAGATGAAGCACCGGCGGCAGCCCAGCCCATTATGGAGGCCGCGACGACCGGTAAGATGAGTTTGTTGTTCATATAAGATTATAAAGATTAAATGTCATGGGGTTTTGATAGATGCAAATATAGGTAAAAAAATGGGAAAAATTTGGTGGGTGAGGGAAAAATTTGTAAATTTCTCATTTTGGACACTATATAAGACACAAAACAGCTGTAAGGAACTAAA
>CAYVZJ010000045.1:0-23840 GCA_964456155.1 uncultured Sangeribacter sp. | reverse complement strand
TTTAGTTCCTTACAGCTGTTTTGTGTCTTATATAGTGTCCAAAATGAGAAAAGTAGAAAAAAAAGCCCGAAATTCACCTAAATTTACATTTTTTAACATTAATCCGAGCAACGTACGGACATGCCTTCGGCATGTTTCCATTGGAATCCAAACACCTGAGCAATGTGCGGAGTGGCCTTCTGAATGTTTCAAATCTTGAGAGCCTGCTGCGACCGCAGGTATGCCAACGGTTCGCTAAAGAATGGCCGCTCCTCAATACCCGGATGTGGCAGCCTCAATTCCGGCGAATCCATGCTAACCGTCCCTCCTTCCTCCTTATCTATCGCCATGATATCGATATCTATCATACGATCACGATATGAGCCATCAGCGTTGCGATGCGATGCCGGAGAAATACTCTTCTCTATCCCTTGAAGCCGATGCAGGATTTCCATCGGCTCCAACTCCGACTGCACAGTCATACCCACATTAAGGAAAGCATGCGGCGACTCAAAACCATGCGGCTGCGACTCAATCACCGGCGACATCACAAAATCACCGAATTCACGATTGATCATTGCCACCGCTCGCGATAGATTAAGCCGACGGTTGCCAAGATTGCTCCCGATATTGATATGTACAAGCATAGATCAGCGCAATACCTTTACAGAAGCCTTCCCTTCGGCTGTAGCCGCCGCAACGATAATCAATCTCTCCGCAATATCAGAAAGAGAATATTCAAGTCGCACAGACCCGTCGGAAGAAGCCGTGTAAGCATTAGAGAGCACATCAGCCACCATTCCGCCATCCGCAGAATATATCGCTGCCGAGGTAAGCGATGCCGGCGCAGTAATCACAAGCACATCGCCTGCGATACGGATATCAATACCTCCGGTCTCTGCACCGACTGTATCCACAGCCACAGTGCCTGAAGAGGTAATATTAAAGAGCGACCAAACCGGATGCTCCCGCCAGGGCGACTCACAATCCTTAGCCACATGCAGCGTAACCGCCGACGGCTCCATACCGCTGAAAGCGTCCTCCTCCACAGCCGGAGGATTACCCAACAGCGACTCAGCATTGATGCTCGTCACGCCGGTCATGCCCGCAAAAGCACCGGTATCTATATAGAGCAGCGAGGGCGCCAGGACAAGCACCTCTCCCTCCGCATTGGCGAAAGCGTAGCGACCTACAGCCACCGCGTCCCCAAGCACGTCGGTAGGGGAGAGCGTATAGCAGTTGGCCGCAAAAAGCGCCGGTACATTATCCGGCACTCCCGACACACGAGTCAGTCGACCATTATTCATCAGTGTGCCCTCACTATATTGTGCATCCTTATTGAGCACCACCTGCTCCAGGCTCTTCATGCCACTCAAAGCATACGGAGCAAGAGTCTGCACCTCAGGGAGCAAGAGTTGGTTGAGAGCAGTATTGCGAAATGCCTCCGAACCCACCGACGATATCCCCGCCGGCAAGCGCAGAAACGCCAACGACGTGGCGTCGGCAAAGCAATTCTCCGGTATTTCCGTAACCTGCGTAGCCGAGAGGTCAACGCCCGTCAGAGCCGAACACCCCGCAAAGGCACCCTTGCCGATGTGGCGCAGAGTGGAGGGCAGGGAGATGCTTTGGAGTTGCTTGCAATCGTAAAACGCATAATCAGCAATATCCGTCACCCCTTCGGGTATCTCTATTGAGGTAATTTCCGAGCTGCTGAAGGCCCCCTTGTCGATATATTTCAGATTTTGGGGCAGCAGGATGCGGTCATACTTTGCGCGAAAGAAGATGTATTGCGGCAGGGTAGCCTCCGCGAAGTGCGAGCGACCCAAGTGAGCCGGCGCACTGAAAGTATACTCCTTGATTTCCGTCCGGGAGAGGTCGAGCACCTCACCCGTCGCCGACTGACCACGCAGTTCGAGGAGTTGGCGCGCATCGATATTCCCCTGGAGAGCAATATTACCTTGAAGCGCCGCTATTGATATTGCAAATATAGTGAGAAGACTGTTCATCAGTTCATTACAAGTATTTTGGCGACGTTGGCTTCGCCGTTGGATGTAGAAGAGAGTACGAAATAGACGCCTGTGCGTACGCGCTTACCGTACAGATTGAGGATATCCCATTGTATCGAACCGCCCTCCGCGCGACCAAGTTCGCGCACGAGATTGCCCTCGGAGTCTACTATCTTCACGAGCGCGCTCTCAGGCAGACCGTCGATAGTTACATAGCCGTAGTAGTCAGGGGTCACCGGATTGGGGAAGGCACGCACGAGGCTGTGACTGCCATCAGCGGTCTGACCGCCGTGCATCACAAACTCCGTCAATCCCTTGTCGGTAGATATCATCATCGAGTTGTTCTCCGGATAGTAGCAGGCGTAAAGCACAGCGTCAGAGGGGAGTTGCGAGTTGGCAGTGGTAAACTCCTGAAGCACGGTGCGACCATCGGAAGAGGTCACTACTATGCCGGCGCCGTTGGTGGAAAACCATTTACGATTGGCCGCATCAGTAGCGATGTGAGTCACGTGAATATTATTGAGCAGATAGTCAGCGAGGGCTGTTCCGTCATTTCTGGCTACCTTCACGCGATTGAGGATATATTGGCCGTTGAGCGCATTGCGGGGCTGGAAATAGAAGACACCTTGGGGGCAGCAAACCCATACCGTGCCGGAGTCCGGGTCCTCATACAGGAAGTTGAGGTTGTAGAGCGAGATGGTGCCACCATCCTGGTCGGTGATGCCGGTCATGATGACGTATTGGTCATCAGAGGTATTGTCGAGGGTATTCTTGTGATCGTATACCACGAGCGGATAGCCGGTGCCATTGCTCGCGCCGATGAGTATGCCGCGGTTGGTGGGGCTCACCAATGGCAGCATAAGTTCGTTCATGCTGACGGGAAGATCTTTGACGTCTATATGTCCCCAGGGGCGGAAGGATGCCGCCGACTTTGAGGCACGACGATTTTCCGGCGTCCAATACCAGAACTGCTTGCAGCCTTTCCAGTTGAGGAAGCCCGACCAGAGCACGCCGTTGGCATCGAATACCGGCGGAGTAAAGGTGGAGAGACGTGACCAGGCAAGGTCATCGTGCATCTTTACATATCCGGGGAGTTTGGCCGTAGCATCAGTAGGGTGAGTCATGTGAAGCACATCCTGAGGGTCATCCAGGTTGGTGCGGGTGATGCCGGAGAAGTTGGAGCCGGTATATATGTAGCGGTCATCGTCGATGTCTACCACCAGGCCCATAGGATTGGCACCTACGGCAGCCTGCTGAGGATTGCGGTAAGCAGCCGACATCGGCGTCCACATACCGTGACGGTAAGCCGAGAGAGTCATCTTCTCGTTGAGCGAATTATTCTGGAAGAGGGCGTCGCCACCGTAGTTGTTCACCAACAGACCATAGCGAGGATGGTATGCCATAGCGCGTGAGATGTAGGGGTTGGGAGCATTCGGCAGCGACCATTCCTTTGTCACTGTAAAACTCTTTTTGTCGAAGTCAGCCTTCAGGCGATGCAGACCCTTGCCTGCCGCCACGGAGTAAAAATCTGTATTATCCCAGGTTGAGACGGGGAGTTTGAAGTCTTCTGTCGGGCGATTGAAGGTCTTGATCTGAAGGTCGTGGAAGATGAAATGCACCGGCGCGTAAGCCGTGGGAAGTGCCACACCGGTTTTCGCGCGATAGGCACCCACATTGGAGCCGAGGGTCGCCGACTTCTGCAGCGCGATGCCGGCGCCCGATTTGGTGAGCGCATATACAGACTTACTGTCTGCCGTAGTGCCGATTGCAAGGATATACTTGCTGTCCTTGCCGAGGTCGACAAAATTGTCGGCTGCCGGCAGGACGGTGAGCGGCTGATATTCGGAGATGTTCATGCGGCGCTCCGAATAGGGCGCACTGTAGCCCTTGCCACCGTATGCGATAAGCATCGTGTCGCCGAGGCGGGCGGCAGAGGAGAGAGCGCGATTATAGTTGCGCGACTCACGCACCTCATATTTCTCATCATCAATCACGACATATCCGAAGTCGGTAGCCACGAAGATGGCGTTGTCCTGAGGATAGAAATTGATATCGTTTATTTCCTTCGAACCCGGGATCTGGGCCGTGCGTATCGCCGGAATGTTGTGTATCTGACGGTCGGAGGTGATGATGTCGATATCGTAGTCGTTATACACCACCACGATGTAATCCTTCGAGGGATTGGATACGATAGACTTTATAGACGCGGATGAGAGGCCGTCGGAGATGGAAAGAGGCACAATCTCATCGCTATCCTTGTCGTAGCGGAACAGTGAGTTTTCAAATGTCGCAAGAGAGAGTATCTCCGGGTCGTAGGTTTGCGGCAGTGACGCGAAATAGACGTAGTCGGCCGTTTCAGCCATAGAGGTGGCCTGAAGGTTGAATGTGGGATGCATTCTCCAGGAGCCGTTGATTTCAGCGACTGCCGTCAGTGAGAGCATCGAAAGCAAGAGTGTGTATATCAGTTTTTTCATTTCAGAATGTATTCAAATAGTTTTGCGAGAGCGCGTCCACGGTGGGAGATGGCATTCTTTTGGTCGTCAGTCATCAGGGCAAAGCATACGCCCGTCTCCTCAGGCACAAACACCGGATCATACCCAAATCCGTTGGCCCCCTCCGGTGAGTCAGAGATTGCCCCTTCAACCGTTCCCTCAAACTGAGCAACGTATGTCGGCAATATCAATGTAACCACCGTCCGAAAAGCCGCCCTCCGATCAGCAACCCCTGAGAGACGCTCCAGCAGCAGCCGAACATTCTCCGAGTCAGAAGCATGTTCTCCTGCAAAGCGAGCCGACCGCACACCCGGTGCGCCGTCAAGCGCCTCGACAAAAAGCCCTGTATCGTCGGCAAAGCAAGGCAGCCCGTAACGGTCGAAGATATAGCGAGCCTTCAATAGCGAATTTCCCTCAATATCAGGAGCCGTCTCCGGGATATCGTCATGGCAACCAATGTCAGCAAGCGAAAGAATATTCAGCCGACCGCCGGCTATCTTCCGCGCCTCAGCAAGTTTATGAGCATTATTAGTCGCAAAGACAATATCTTTCATGTAATCCTAACGTATTATGTGTAATATTATTGTGTTAATGTGTAGCCTCTCCGAGGCATAGTCCTCACGGAAGCAAGGTCACTCACACGCAGTTTGTCTCCGGGTGAAGACTATATCACAATATTCACAATCTTCCCGGGCACGACAATCACCTTACGCGGACTCTTGTCGCCGAGCCATTTCGCAGCCCCGGGATTGCTCAGGGCAAGCCCCTCTATGGCAGCAGCATCCGCATCCGCCGGGGCCTCAACTACAAAGCGCACCTTGCCATTGAACGACACAGGATATTTCACCGTGCTCTCCACAAGCGCCGCCTCATCCCATTCAGGCCACTCGGCATCAGCCACCGAAGTCTCATGCCCCAGACGGTGCCAGAACTCCTCGGCTAAGTGAGGGGCAAAGGGCGCGATAAGTCTTGTGATGGCCTCCAGAGCAACAGTAGAGTCGGATTTCAGGCCGGAAAGGTCGTTGACTGCGATCATAAACGCAGCCACTGAGGTATTGAACGAGAAATTCTCGATATCCTGAGTCACCTTCTTGATAAGTTTATGCACGATCTTCTTCTCTTCAGGTGTCATCTCGCGGCGATTGGCCGGGTCGCATTTCGAGAAGAGAGCCACGAGTTTGCGCAGGAAACGGTTGACTCCGTCGATACCGTTCGTATCCCACGGCTTCGACTGCTCCACCGGACCGAGGAACATCTCATAAAGACGCAGTGTGTCGGCACCGTATCGCTCCACGATATCGTCCGGATTGACGACATTAAACATCGACTTCGACATCTTCTCCACTGCAGAGCCGCACACGTATTTGCCATCTTCAAGTATAAACTCCGCATCAGCAAAGTCCGGACGCCACTGCTTGAAGCGCTCCGTGTCGAGGATATCATTGTTAACTAATGAGATATCCACGCGGATAGGGGTGGTGTCGTAGTCCTTACGCAGATTGTAAGAGACGAAGGTGTTGGTGTCTTTTATGCGATATACGAATGAGGTGCGACCCTGGATCATGCCCTGGTTTACCAATTTTTTGAAGGGCTCGGGCTTCACTACGAGTCCGAGGTCGTACAAGAACTTATTCCAGAAGCGGGAGTATATCAGGTGGCCGGTGGCATGCTCTGCGCCACCCACATAGAGGTCTACATCCTGCCAGTATTCATCGGCTTCGCGGCTCACGAGCGCCTTGTCGTTGTGCGGATCCATGTAGCGGAGATAGTATGCCGACGAACCGGCAAATCCCGGCATCGTGCAGAGTTCAAGCGAGTATCCCTCCGGTGTCTTCCAGTCGGCCACATTGCCGAGCGGCGGTTGACCGTCAGCCGTAGGCAGATAAGACTTGACCTCCGGGAGACGCAGCGGAAGTTGTGACTCGTCAAGCAGATAGGGTGTGCCCTCCTTGTAATATACCGGGAAGGGCTCGCCCCAGTATCTCTGGCGTGAGAAGATGGCGTCGCGCAGGCGGTAGTTGACCTTTACTCTGCCGATACCCTTCTCTTCGATAAATTGCTTGGCGCGAGCGATGGCTTCCTTTACTTGCAGTCCGTTGAGCGACAATTCCGGACCCTCCGAATTGATGATGATGCCCTCTTTGGCGTCAAAAGACTCCTCGGAGACGTCAGCACCCTCGATGAGGGGGATGATGGGGAGGTTGAAATGACGCGCGAAGGCGTAGTCGCGTGAGTCGTGAGCGGGAACAGCCATAATGGCGCCGGTGCCGTAGCCGGCCAGTACGTAGTCGCTCACATATATAGGTATCTCCTTGCCGGAGAGGGGATTGACGGCATAACTGCCCGTGAAGACGCCGCTTACTCGTTTGTCAATCTGGCGTTCGCGTTCGGTCTTATGCTTCACCTCATCGAGATATGCTTCCACTTCGGCCTTGTGTTCGGGAGTGGTAAGCAGCGGCACGTATTCCGACTCGGGGGCGAGCACCATGAAGGTGACGCCGAAGACGGTGTCAGCGCGTGTGGTGAAGATATCGAGTATTACGTCGGAGTCTTTTACGGGGAAGCGCATCTCGGCACCCTCGGAGCGGCCTATCCAGTTGCGCTGGGTCTCCTTGAGGGAGTCAGACCAGTCGACGAGTGCGAGGTCGTCGAGCAGACGCGGGGCGTAGGCAGATACGCGCAATAGCCATTGAGTCATCACCTTTTGCTCTACGGGATGACCGCCGCGCACGCTCAGGCCTTCCGACACCTCATCGTTGGCAAGGACGGTGCCTAAAGCGGGACACCAGTTTACCACCGACTCTCCCTGGTGGGCTATGCGCCAGTTCATCAATGTGTCGCGCTTCTGCTTCTCGTCCATGGCCTTCCACTCATCGGCGGTCAGGGTGAGTTCCTGTGTGCCGGCGGCGTTCAGTCCCTCCGTGCCATGCTTCTCGAGGTGAGCGATCAGATTGGAGATCGGGAGGGCTTTGTCGGCAGTGCGGTCGTAATAATGGTCAAACATCTGCATGAATGCCCATTGCGTCCAGCGGTAATAGTCCGGGTCGCAGGTGCGCACCTCGCGGCTCCAGTCGAATGAAAAGCCTATTTTGTCGAGTTGGGAGCGATAACGGGCGATATTCTCGTTGGTAGTCTTTTCGGGATGTTGGCCGGTCTGGATGGCGTATTGTTCGGCCGGGAGACCATAGGCATCGTATCCCATCGGATGGAGTACGTTGAAACCTTGCTGACGCTTATAGCGAGCGAAGATGTCGGAGGCTATGTAGCCTAAGGGGTGGCCTACGTGAAGACCGGCTCCGGAAGGGTAGGGAAACATGTCGAGGACGTAAAATTTCTTGCGGTCCGGACGCTCTACACATTTGTAGGTGTTATTCTGACGCCAGTATTCTTGCCAGCGCTGTTCTATCTCCTGATGATTGTATTCCATCGTTATTTTGTGAATTTGTAATTAGCAATTAGTAATTAATAATTAAGGAGGAGAGACCATTAAATTGCAAATTTACACATTAATCACCAATTATACCTCTCTTTTCCAAAAAATATTTTCCACCGACCCCCGCTCGGGGCTGCATTTCCACTCCCTACATATCGTTATATTAATTTTTTTGCTTAAATTTGCACCAACACATATAAATATTCAATTATCATGAACAGGAATATTCTAAAAATGCTACTGATAGCCGGCGCAACTCTTTCCGCCTTCAATATCAATGCTGCCGCCGCTCCCGAGCAGCACGACAATCTCAAAGACGAAGTGGCAGGCCGCGTAATCCGCAGCAATCCCTCATGGATTGACAATGCCGTAATCTACGAAGCCAACCTGCGTCAAGGCACCGCCGAGCGCAATCTCAAAGGTCTGCAAAAACGCCTTCCCGCGCTCAAAGACTTAGGCGTAGACATCGTATGGCTCATGCCCATTCACCCCATATCCGAAAAAAACCGCAAAGGCACACTCGGCAGCTATTACGCTGTCAAAGACTATAAAGCAGTCAATCCCGAATTCGGCACTCTCGAAGACCTTAAAGAATTTGTCAGCACCGCTCATCTCCTCGGTATGAAGGTGATCCTCGACGAGGTATGCAATCATACCGGCTGTGACAACATCTGGGTGGAAGAACATCCCGAATACTACGCCAAAAATGCCGAGGGTGAGATGTATGGTCCATTCGACTGGACGGATACCTACAAACTCGACTACACTAATCCCGGCACCCGCGCCGCAATGATCGACGCTCTCAAATATTGGATTGAAGAGGCCGACATCGACGGATATCGCTGCGACGTGGCCGGAGAAGTGCAGACCGACTTCTGGACTGAGGCTATCCCGCAACTCAACGCCATCAAACCCGTGTTTATGCTCGCCGAGAGCAGCAAACCCGAACTCCTCACCGTCTTCAATGCCGACTATGCTTGGCCGATGAAAGACCTCTTCAACGATATCGCTGCCACACAAGGCGTCAACGCTTACGCTACGGCACACGACCAAAAGCGTGCCGAGGCTAATGCACAGGATATCGTGACACTGCTCAAAAAACTCGAGAGCGAATATCCCGCCGGCTCCATACATATGAATATGGTGACCAACCATGACCTCAACTCCTGGGAGGGAACGGAATTCGAGCGCTACGGCAAGGGTCTCGGTGCGTTCGCACTGCTGAGCTACACTCTGCCCGGTATGCCGATGATGTACACCGGTCAGGAAGTCGGCTTCAACCACGCCTTTGAATTCTTCGAGAAAGATGACGTGCAGCCCGATTATACCGCCAATGAACTCACTACTTATTACGAGCTTCTCAATGCTCTGAAGCATAATCACTCCGCGCTTAACAGCAATGGCCAGCTTGACACAATGCAGGTATGGAATACCATCAATCCCAACGTGCTGGCCTTCACTCGCTCTGACTCCAACGGCGACAAGGTGACCGTTATCGTCAACCTCTCCAACGAAGACACTACAGTGACTTTCAGCGACCTCGCTCCCTCGGCTGACAGTATGATCAATTACTTCAGCGGTGCACCGGCAGAAATGCCCGGTCATCTCGGTGCCTGGGGATTTGAGGTCTGGGTGAATGAGTGATCAGATTATCAGTTTATGTGTTGATAAGGTTGGGGTGAAACTAATATTTTATGTCAACGAATACAGTGGATAACGGGCGCAAGGTCACTACCCGGCGCCTTATAGAGATGAAGCAGCGTGGAGAGAAAATCTCCATGCTGACTGCTTATGACTATTCGAGCGCCAAACTCCTGGACGCTGCCGGAATAGATGTGATATTGGTGGGCGACTCCGCCTCCAATGTGATGGCTGGTAATGTGACAACGCTGCCCATCACGCTCGACCAGATGATATATCATGCCAAGTCGGTGATGAAGGGCACAAAACGCGCTCTTGTCGTGGTCGACCTCCCTTTCGGCACGTATCAGGGTAATTCAAAGGAGGCGCTTGCCTCAGCCGTGCGCATCATGAAGGAGAGTCATGCCGAGGCAGTCAAGATGGAGGGCGGTTCGGAGATACGCGAAAGCATCGAGCGCATACTCTGCGCCGGGATACCGGTGATGGGTCACCTCGGTCTTACGCCGCAGAGCATCAATAAATTCGGCACCTACAACGTGCGTGCCCGCGAAGAAGCGGAGGCAGCCAAACTCATTGAGGATGCGAAGATGCTCGAGGAGATAGGTTGCTTCGGCATCGTGCTTGAGAAAATACCGGCAAGCCTCGCAGAGCGCGTGGCTAAAGAGGTCTCGATACCAATCATAGGCATCGGAGCCGGTGGCGGTGTCGACGGTCAGGTGCTCGTGATGCACGATATGCTGGGTATCAATCAGGGTTTTTCGCCACGCTTCCTGCGCCGCTACGCCGACCTCGCCTCGGTAATCACCGACGCCGTAGGTCGCTACATCGACGACGTCAAGTCAGGAGATTTCCCCACCGCCGAAGAAGCATATTAAATGTTTTAAAACTTATTTTTGATTTTTTTAAAGAAAAATAATAATTTTGCAGAATAATCGGTCGCCGGGACTCTAAAGTCCTTAAAGTCCTTAAAGTCCTTGAGCCGATTACACTAAAACCTGAATCTAACTAAATCAACTTAATCAATAACATCATGTGGTTATCAAGCTCTTCAATAGGACGTAAATTCATCATGGCCATCACCGGCTGCGTACTCGTCCTATTCGTAACATTTCACTGTTTGATGAACACTATCGCTATCTGCTGGCCCAATGCATACAATATCATCTGTATGTTCTTGGGCGCCAACTGGTATGCTCTCTTGGCATCAGCAGGTCTCGCAGTGTTTATCTTAATTCACATCTTCGATGCCTTCGTGCTTACCTATCAGAATCGCAAGGCTCGCGGCAATCAGCCCTATCTCATCTCCAAGCGACCCAAAAGCGTGGAATGGTCATCGAAAAACATGCTCGTGCTCGGTATCGTAATCCTGGCCTTCCTCGTTGTGCACCTTATCCAGTTCTGGGCTAAGATGCAGCTTCAGGAGATCCGCGGTGTCGAAGGTCTCATCCCCGCTACTGCCGGCACGCTCTTCCTTCAGGAAGCTTTCGGCAACAACTGGACGTGGATCGTCTACATCGTGGGCTTCATCGCTCTATGGTTTCACATGAACCATGGCTTCTGGTCTATGTTCCAGTCTGTGGGTTGGGACTCAACCGTATGGATCCCCCGTCTTAAGAAAATCGCTTGCTGGTGGACCTCTATCGTTGTGCTGCTCTTCGTGGCTCAGTGCGTGGTCTTCACCGTCAAGGCTCATCAGGGCTATTATCTCACTGACCCGGATCTCCGCGCTCAGTATAAGGTGATGGTGGCTCCCGAATTCGAAGAGTTCTTCGGCGCCGGCGCCGTACAGCAGATTGAAATGGTATCTTTCGACCAGTATGAGGAAATGGTGCGCGGACAATATCAGCAGCTCACCAACCCTGAGGCTCAGGCTTACTTCGCAACTGATGAGAATTATCCCAAGATGCTGGAATTCTTCGAGAATCAGGTAAACCTTCTTGACTATCTCCATTCTCAGGATGCTGCTCCGGCAGTAGAAGAGATTCCCGCCGGACTCCCGGGTGCAACTCACCATTCACACAATTAATACATTCTCACGATATGGAAACTACAATTAAGAAAGTAAAAGTAATGAGTCCGGCTGAGAGCAAGATACCGGAGGGTCCTATCGCCGAGAAATGGACCAACTACAAAGCTCATCAGAAACTGGTGAACCCGGCCAACAAGCGTAAGCTTGACGTTATCGTGGTGGGTACCGGTCTCGCCGGCGCTTCGGCAGCCTCCACGCTCGCCGAGTTAGGTTTTAACGTATACAACTTCTGCATTCAAGACTCACCCCGCCGCGCACACTCCATCGCTGCACAGGGTGGTATCAATGCAGCCAAAAACTATCAGAACGACGGCGACTCAGTATATCGCCTCTTCTATGACACTGTAAAGGGTGGCGACTATCGCGCTCGCGAAGCTAACGTATATCGTCTGGCCGAGGTGTCTAACAATATCATCGACCAATGTGTGGCTCAGGGTGTCCCCTTCGCTCGCGAATACGGCGGTCTGCTCGCCAACCGTTCTTTCGGCGGTGCGCAGGTGTCACGTACCTTCTACGCTAAGGGTCAGACCGGTCAGCAGCTCCTTCTCGGCGCTTACAGCTCGCTCAACCGCCAGATACAGCTCGGCAAGGTGAAGAGCTTCAACCGCTATGAGATGCACGACGTGGTGCTCATAAAGGATAAGGACGGCGTAGAGCGCGCTCGCGGTATCATCGCCCGCAACCTCGTGACAGGTAAGTTCGAGCGTTTCTCCGCTCATGCAGTGGTAATCGCTACCGGCGGCTATGGCAATACTTACTTCCTCTCCACCAACGCTATGGGCTGTAACTGCTCAGCTGCCATGGCCTGCTACCGTAAGGGTGCATACTTCGCCAACCCGGCTTTCGTACAGATCCACCCGACCTGTATCCCCGTGCACGGCGACAAGCAGTCAAAACTCACTCTTATGTCCGAGTCACTGCGTAACGACGGACGTATCTGGGTGCCCAAGAATATCGAAGATGCCAAGAAACTGCAGCGCGGCGAAATCAGAGGCTCCGACATCCCCGAAAGCGAGCGCGACTACTATCTGGAGCGCCGCTATCCGGCATTCGGTAACCTCGTGCCCCGCGACGTGGCCTCCCGTGCCGCTAAAGAGCGTTGCGACAAAGGCTACGGTGTCAATAATACCGGCCTCGCTGTGTTCCTCGACTTCTCTGAGGCTATCAACCGTCTCGGCATCGACCAGGTGCGCCAAAGATATGGCAACCTCTTCGATATGTATGAGGAAATCACTGACGTAAATCCCGGCGAACTGGCCGTAGAGAAGGATGGCGAGAAATATTACAACCCGATGATGATCTTCCCCGCTATCCACTATACTATGGGTGGCATCTGGGTAGACTACGAACTGCAGACCTCTGTCAAGGGTCTCTTCGCTATCGGTGAGTGCAACTTCTCCGACCACGGCGCCAACCGTCTCGGTGCCTCCGCTCTCATGCAGGGTCTCGCCGACGGCTACTTCGTATTGCCTTACACTATCCAGAATTATCTCAGCGACCAGATCAGCGTGCCCCGCTTCTCTACCGACCTGCCCGAATTTGCAGAAACCGAGAAGAAATGTCAGGAGCACCTCGAGCATCTTATGAATATCGGTGGTAACCTCTCCGTTGACACTCTGCATAAGGAACTCGGCCACGTGATGTGGGAACTCGTAGGTATGGCCCGCACTAAAGAGGGTCTCGAAAAGGCTTTGGAAGACCTTAAGAAGATACGCGAGAAATTTAATAAGGAACTCTATATCCCCGGCTCTCTCGAGGGTATGAATGTCGAACTCGACAAGGCTTTCCGTCTTAATGACTTCATCACTATGGGTGAACTCGTGGCTTACGATGCGCTCAACCGTGAAGAGTCTTGCGGCGGTCACTTCCGCGAGGAGTATCAGACTGAAGAGGGCGAGGCTAAGCGCGATGACGAGAATTTCTTCTACGTGGCTTGCTGGGAATATCAGGGCAGCGACAATAAGGCTCCCGAACTTATCATGGAACCCCTCCACTATGAGGCTATCAAGGTACAGACACGTAACTATAAGTCATAAATAAAAGTATTAGACAATGGAAGACAAAATAATGAAAGTCAATCTCAAAGTCTGGCGTCAGGCCGGACCGAGAGCCAAGGGTGAGTTTGTGACTTATACCGACGTCGAAACAACGCCCGACACCTCTTTCCTTGAGACTCTTGACATACTCAATGAGCGTCTTGTGTCGGAGAAACAGGAACCCATAGTATTCGACCACGACTGCCGCGAGGGTATCTGCGGTATGTGCTCGCTCTATATCAACGGTCATCCCCACGGACCCGCTACCGGCGCCACTACCTGTCAGCTCTATATGCGCCGTTTCCAAAACGGTGAGACTATCGTTGTAGAGCCCTGGCGCTCCGCAGCATTCCCCGTAATCAAAGACTTGATGGTGGACCGCAACGCCTTTGATAAAATACAGCAGGCCGGCGGATACGTCTCATTCAACTGCGGTGGTGCTCAGGATGCCAACGACCTCCCCATCAGCAAGGTAAAGGCTGACGAGGCTATGGACTCCGCTTCCTGCATCGGCTGCGGCGCCTGCGTGGCTGCTTGTAAGAACGGCTCGGCTATGCTCTTCGTATCTGCCAAGATCGGTCAACTCGCTCTTCTGCCCCAGGGTGAAGTGGAGAAAGACCGTCGCGTGCGCGCTATGGTAGACAAAATGGACGAACTCGGCTTCGGCAACTGCACCAACACCGGCGCTTGCTCGGCTGAATGTCCGAAGAACATCAAGCTCTATAATATCGGCCGTATGAACCGCCAGTATATTGCCGCTAAATGTAAAGATTGATATCCTTTACAATCAAAATATGAGTCGGGACGCAACAACATGCGTCCCGATTTTTATATATAATCCCGTGTTTATACCCCATTTTTCGTGGAATAGGGTCTTAAGGCCGAAATATTTTGCTAAATTTGCACTTAAAGATTCTCGAAGTGAAACGAATTGCAGCCATATTGTTCGCGATATTGACCGTTGCTGCGGTCTTGACTCAGGGGTGTGCCCGTATCGGCACGCCAAGCGGTGGCCGACGCGATGAGATGCCACCCGTCATGACTAAGGCGCATCCGGCTCCCAATTCGCGCAATTTCACCGGACGACGCGTGGTGCTCGACTTTGACGAATTTGTCAATATCAAGGACCCGATGACCAATGTGGTTGTGTCGCCTCCCGGTGAGACTACGCCGCGCGTCACTTCGCAAGGTAAGCACGTCTATGTCAATTTTCAAGACACTCTGCTCCCCAATACCACTTATACCATAGACTTCGGCAGCGCTATCGAGGATAACAACGAAGGAAATGTGTTGGAGAATTTCTCTTATACGTTCTCTACGGGCGATGAGTTAGACTCACTGCGCATCGCGGGAATGGTGCTCTCCTCGGACGGTCTGGAGCCCATGCAGCGCAAACTCGTGGGCGTACACCGTAATCAAGCTGACTCGGCTTTCCTGAAGATTCGCTTCGACCGTATGGCACGCACCGATGACCGCGGACGATTCTCCATAGAGGGACTTGCACCGGGTGAATACCGCGTGTTTGCCATCGATGACACCGACGGCAACCTGCGCTACTCATCGCCGGAAGAGGAGATAGCCTTTTATGAACTGACCGTTTCGCCAACGGTGAGCGAAGGAGAAACTGTCGACTCCATTTATAATCTGAAGACTGAGAAATTAGATACTGTAGTCAAGCGCAAACGCCCTGTATATCTCCCGAATGATATCTTGCTGCGCTCGTTTAAGACCGACCGCAAGCAGCAATACATCGCCTCCCACGCTCGTGTAGACTCCACGCGGTTGAGCATCGTGATGGGAGCCGCCGCCAAGAAGTTGCCACGTTTCTCAGTGGTGGGCGCTCCGGAGATGACAGACTGGTATATTAAGGAGCATTCGGCCACAAATGATACCATAACTCTATGGCTCGCAAGGCAGTCGCTCATTAAGGCCGACACTATACGCGTGGCCATGCAGTATGAAAAACTCGACTCGCTGAGCAACTATATAACCGTGAGCGACACTCTGCGCTTTACCAAAGACAGGCCTCGTGTACGCAAACCGGAGCCAAAGAAAAAGAAGGAGGAGAGCGACACCGTGGCTCCGCCGCCGGTTTTCATGGGCGTGACGATGCTTAGCGGAAGCACATTGGAATATGGGCAACCAATTCTATTTGAGACACAGACCCCTATAGAGCGTATGGACTCGATGGCATTCCATATAGAGGAACGACGCGATACGCTGTGGGTACCGTTGGGCGACTTCATGCCTCAACGTGCCGACACCCTCAGTCCGCGACGATGGAGAATAGACCTTCCGGCAATGTATGGCAAGGAGTTACGGTTGCGCATAGACTCACTGGCGATGACCGGCATTGACGGGCACTCAAACACAGGCCTTGAGTATACCGGCAAATACCGTGCAAAGGAGGATTATTCCTCGCTGAAGGTGAATGTCAGTGGCGTGCCGGGAGGGGTGGCGTCATTTGTCGAACTGCTTCAGAGCGCCGATGTCGTGGCACGACGTGCCAACGTGGAGGGGGGAGTGGCTCTATTTCAGAATCTTGTGCCCGGGAAATATTATATGCGGTTATACCTTGACTATAACCGCAACGGACGATACGATACGGGCGACTATCATCTCGGGCGACAACCCGAGCAGGTGTTTTATTACCCTAAACAGTTGAATATCAAGCAAAACTGGGAGAAAGAGGAGAGTTGGGACATCCTGGCCACTGCTATTGACGCGCAGAAGCCCGCCGCCTTGCTAAAGAATAAGCCGACCCTCAAGAAGGGCGAGAAGCAACAGCAATACGATGACGAAGAAGAGGAAGAAAACTTCTACGGCAACCGAGGCATGAACAGCACCAACTCCAATGTCCGTTCCAACTCCCGCCTGCAAGGTCTCTAACCCCGCATTTCACTGTATTTGTGCATTTTTTTAAGTAAACAACGAATTTTCCAAAAAAAAGCGTTATATTTGCAAGCTGAAAAATAGCGTTTTTGTGACTCAAGCACAAAAACAATATCTTGAAAATAATAATAATACTACAATAACGAACTAACAAGACATGCAGAACAAAGGATTTATCGGCACGATAGCCGTGCTTCTTATCCTCATTTGCGGCTTTTACATCTCGTTCTCTTTCGTAACCTCTCATTACGAAAAGAAAGCGAATGAATATGCCGCTAAGATGGCAGGCACAACAGATGTCACCAATGATTTGTACAAATTGAATCTGAAGCAATTCAACGATTCAATCGACAAGGAAAAAGTCTACCTGGGGTATACTTACAACCAGGTGCGCAAGATGGAAATAGGTATGGGTCTCGACCTTAAAGGCGGTATGAACGTCGTCCTCGAAATCTCCGTGCCCGATATCTTGCGTCAGTATGCCGCCGGTCCGCAGCAGCTCGCACAAATCAATGCTGCTATCGCTAAAGTGGAACAATCCGGCGTCAAGGCTTCTGAAAAGGATTTCATCAACCGTTTCGCGCAGCAATTCCAGCCCGGCACTATGTCAGGCCTTTTCACTCGCGAAGGTGAATATCTCGGCAAACTGACATCTTCCTCATCTAATGCTGACGTCACTACTGCACTCAAGGAGCAGGTGGAGTCACAGGTAGATGCCGCCTTCAATATCTTCCGCACTCGTATTGACCAGTTTGGCGTTGTAGCTCCCAATATCCAGAAACTTCAGGATAAGACAGGACAGATCCTTCTCGAACTCCCCGGCGTTAAAGAGCCCGAGCGTGTCACCGAACTGCTCAAGTCTTCTGCCAATCTGGAATTCTTCGAGGTGTACAACTACAATGAGATCGTCAACGACCTCGTGAATTTTGCCGAGGCTTACGCTGCTCAGGATACTGTCAACCACCTCAACGTGATCGAACTCCTCGGCGGTCGCCAGCGTGAGGGCAGCCCGGTAATCGGTCTTGTGACTCCCGCCAACCAGCCCCTCGTCGACTCTATCCTCAATTCTCCCCTTGCCAAAAGCAAACTCCCCAGCGACTTCACCGCCGTTTGGGAAGTGAAGCCGGTGGAAATACCCTTGACTGACGCACAGGGTAATCCCATCAAGAAAAACGATAAGGAGTATCGCACCACTCCCTACTGGCAGCTCGTGGCTCTCAAAGGCCAGGCAGCCCTCGAGGGTGACGTCGTGACCTCCGCCTCCAGCGAATATGACAACATGCGCGGTAACACCGTCAACATGCGCATGAACGACCGTGGCGCGCGCGAATGGGCTACTCTTACCCGCAACAATATCGGTCGTCCCATTGCAATCGTGCTCGACAACCGTGTTTATTCCTATCCGAATGTAAACAACGAAATCACCGGCGGTTCTTCAGAAATCACCGGCAACTTCACTCCCGAAGAGGCCAACGACCTTGCCAACGTGCTTAAGAGCGGTAAGATGAGCGCTCAGGTGAAGGTGGTAAGCAACAACGTAATCGGTCCGTCACTCGGTGCCGAGGCTATCCAGCAGGGCTTCCTCTCATTCGTTGTCGCTATCATTCTCTTGATGATCTTCATGATCGCCATTTACGGCGTCATCCCGGGTCTCGTGGCTAACGTGGGTCTCATACTCAACCTTTACTTCACTCTCGGTATCCTCGCTTCTCTCCAGGCTGTGCTGACTCTCTCCGGTATCGCCGGTATCGTGCTCGCACTCGGTATGGCTGTAGACGCCAACGTGCTTATCTTCGAACGAACCAAAGAGGAACTGGCAAGCGGCAAGAAACTGCGTCAGGCTATCTCCGAAGGTTACAGCAATGCATTCTCTGCTATCTTCGACTCCAACTTGACCTCTGTCATCACCGGCGTCATCCTTCTCATATTCGGTTCGGGTCCCATCAAGGGTTTCGCTACTACACTTATCATCGGTCTGGTCTGCTCATTCTTCACCGCAGTATTCCTGACTCGTATAGCGTTTGACCTCATCACTCGCAACGGTCGCTGCGCTAACATGACGTTCACTACCGGTCTGTCTCGCAACCTCTTCAACAATACCAAGTTCAACTTCCTCGGTCAGAGCAAGAAGGCTGCTGCCGTATGGGTGACCCTCATCGTGATAAGCATCGCTTCTCTCGCTATCCGCGGTATGAACCAGGGTATCGACTTCTCCGGTGGTCGCAACTATGTGGTGCAGTTTGAAAAGGATGTCAATCCGAAGGATGTGGAGGCTAAGCTTCTTGATGCCTTCCAGACTGCCGGCAATGACAAGACCATCTCAGTAAATGTAATTTCAATTGACGATCCTTCAAAGGCCCGTATCTCCACCAACTATAAGATTGATGATGAAAGTGAAGGCGTAGAGGGAGAAATCACTGATATTCTCTACAATAATCTTCAGGAGGAACTTACCAATGCCAACGGTGTGACACTGAGCGCTGACTCATTCACTGTTGCTGATGAAAGCCACGGTATCATCTCAATCCAGAAGGTAGGTCCGAGCGTAGCTGACGACATGCGTCGCGACGCATATTGGGCTGTAGGTATAGCTGTAATCTGCATGTTCCTCTATATCCTGCTCCGTTTCCGCAACATCGCTTTCTCTGTAGGTGCTGTATGTGCGGTGGCTCTGACTGCCTTCCTTATCATCGGCTTCTACTCCGTATGTTGGGGCTTCTTCCCCTTCTCTATGGAAATTGACCAGTCATTTATCGCTGCCGTGCTGACAATCATCGGTTATCAGATTAACGATACAGTGGTGGTATTCGACCGTGTGCGTGAGATGATGAAGGTATATCCGAAAGAGGATCGCTTCAAGACCTTCAATAAGTCACTCAACACGACTCTGACTCGTACAATCATGACCTCTGTGTCTACATTGCTCGTGCTGCTCTGCATCTTCTTCCTCGGTGGCGACACTATCCGCTCATTCACATTCGCTATGATATTCGGTGTGATTGTAGGTACATTCTGCTCGCTCTTCTGCGCAGCTCCCGTGGCTTACAGCATCATCAAACGTCGCAATTCCGGTAAGAAAGAGGAAAGTGGCAAGGTTGTGCTCGAAGGCAACCGCCGCTTCAACTGATAAGACAATGTCTCTCCTACGGGAGAGCCTAAGATAAGGAATACTCCCGCTGCAGATAATCTGACGCGGGAGTATTATTTTTAACCCATAAACCAATAAACTAATACACCCATAAAATGGCCGATAATTATTTAGAATACAGGATGGAGGATATTCGTTCCGGACGAGCTACAGCAAAAAAGTTTGTACCTAAAAAGAAAAAAGCGAATACGGAAGCGCCGGCTATGTCTCCGGAAAGTCCGGCTTCAATAAATAATACTGAAATGAAGAAGATAGCAAGTTTTTGTGTAGACCATACTCGTCTGGAGAGGGGCGTCTACGTTTCACGCAAGGATGTCACTCCTTCGGGAGATGTTGTGACAACATTTGACGTGCGAATGACTCGCCCTAACCGCGATGAGGCTTTGGACCCGCGGGCGCTACATGCAATGGAGCATTTAGTGGCTACATATCTGCGCAACGACCCCACATGGGGAAGTAAGATAGTGTATTGGGGACCGATGGGATGCTGCACCGGCAATTATCTCCTGCTCTCGGGAGACTTTGAGAGCAAGGACGTATTGGATCTTCTTAAAGGCGCCATGGCCTTTGTAGCCGCATACGAAGGCGAAATACCCGGCGCCACAGCCAGAGACTGCGGCAACTACACCTACATGGACCTCCCCGCCGCCAAAGAGGCCGCCCGCCGCTACCTCGAGATACTCCGCAGCAAAGACCTGCCCCTCCAATATCCCGACTGACAAAGCACCCACCCCGCAAAAATCCCTCCGACTGTAATGTCTGGTTATCTGTTTCTTATTGCCAAAATTTAAAGATTTATGGTAATTTTGCATTCTAAAGTCAGAAACAATGGAAGAACTCAATACGATACCCTCAACTCCATTAGCCGGAGATTCAGATTCCGGCTTAATCCCGGTGGAAAAACTCATACATGTAATACGCGGACAACAAGTAATGATGGATAGCGATTTGGCTCGACTATATAGAGTTGAGACTCGCAGATTAAACGAGCAGGTAAAACGTAATATTGATCGTTTTCCTGAAGATTTCATGTTTCAGCTTACAAGACAGGAAGCTGAAAACTTGATGTCGCAAATTGCGACATCAAATTCAAGGTCGCAATTTGCGATCTTGAATGAGAAGTCAGAAAATTTGAACTCACAGGATATGATAGCAAATTCAAGGTCGCAATATGCGACCTTGAAACAAGGGCATAATATCAAATATCTTCCCTATGCTTTTACAGAGAATGGTGTAGCCATGCTGAGTAGCGTTCTTCGGTCTAAAACAGCTATTGAGGTAAATATACGGATAATGAGGGCATTTACCGCCATGCGCAGTTTTATGATGAATAATGCTCATATGTTCCAAAGGCTTGAAACCATTGAGCATAACTATTTACTTGTCAATCGTCAGCTCTCGGAACACGACAGAAAATTTGAAGAAATTCTAACTCGTCTTGACGATAAAGAAGACCGGCCTATTGAGGGATTCTTCTATGAAGGACAGATATTTGATGCCTACTCCCTGATTTCCGACTTAGTCCGCAAAGCAGATCATCGCGTAATCCTGATAGATAATTTTGTAGATGACCGTGTATTGAAAACACTCGACAAAAGACAGGAGGGTGTTACTGCATTGATATATACCCATCCCAAAAAGTCTCAGATAGAACTGGATATAAAGAAGCACAACGCTCAATATCCGGAAATAAAACTTTGTCACTGCACCAACGTCCATGACAGGTTTCTCATTGTTGATGATACCGTTTATTTTATCGGAGGCTCCATCAAAGACCTCGGGAAAAAGATAGTCGCCTTTAGCCAAATGCACCAATCTCCCGATGATATCCTCTCCAAATTAAAATAATCCCTTTCGGGGTTGCCTCGGAGAGGCAAAATCTGAGTAACCGGGCACAAAGTGCCCGGAGAGCAACTCAATCTCCATACCCATCCCCTAAGTCCCGGTGGGATTTAACCGAATCAAACACATGTAGAGTCCCTACGGGACAGTAAGTGTAAAAGTTTATTTATCATCGGGCACTACGTACCCGGTTAGAAAAGGGTAGCCTGATTTGCGAGATTAATAAAAGCTCCAAATTAATAGAAATAGTAAAAGAATATGCTTGAACATAATGATTTAGACCGACGATTCGACTCATTTCTCCATATTGCCGGAATATCCGAGTCAGAGTTGGCTTGGTCAAATATATATGCTTATTTCATGGATGCAAGGAACGATGGCGAATATGCATATGCGTTTATCAATGCGTTGCTGGATTTATGCAATCTTGAATTTTCTAATGTATTTCCCGACCGCAATTATAGTGTAAGAACGGAAGTGCCTGCAACAAATGATTTGGATAATAAAATAAATTCAAGAATAGATATCCTTATTGAAGGGGCAAACTCAATTATAATAGAAAATAAAATTAATCATAAATTAAATAATCCTCTTGATAAGTATTGGGATTATGCCAAAAATCCCTCAGTGATTGTGGTTTTATCCATACAGCGCATATCAAATTATGAACTAAGGAATTATTGTAGTCCGTGGAACGATAAACGAAGTGAACAGGACAAGATCAGATGTATAAATATAACTCATCACGAATACCTCAGAAAAGTTAAAGAACATTACAGAAAAGATTTTGACCATCCAATACTGAAAGAATTAGCTGACATAGTAATAAGAAAAACAATGCTTATGCCTGAAAGTCTCTATATAACTGATAAAAGTAAAAGAATTAACGCAAATAAAATCTTCGAACAAGAGAAGATCCGGCGCGAGTTGATAGTGAAGGAATGTATGACAATAAAAGCATATGATGAAGATAAACCTGATGAATCATTAATCACATTTAAAAGCTGCCCAAACAATAATTGGATTCATTTCAGATATCGCGGACAAGACGATCTGGTAATAGGCGTTATGTGTTGTTATCTATGGGATTGGGAGCGATACGAATATGACAGACAGTACAGAGTCAAAAAGGATGAATCACCCCAACCTACTCTCCCTGTGCTAACATTGTTCCTCCAAATTCATGGGGAACTATATAGAAAGATGAAGCGAGAGAATGATTCAATTGTGGTGTGCAATGGTTATGACATTCCGAATAAGTTTTGTCATGTTGTTGATTATGACGTTGATTTGAGTGAAGCATCTGAGAAATTTTGCAACAGGGGAGAATTGGCTACTCACTTAACCGAGATTCTGCAAGACAAGGACAAGTGTCGAATTTTGGTAGAAGCCGAAAGGATTTACCGGGAATTTATTGTTCAGCCATGATTATATTAGAAGGTGTCTAAAGTATTGTTTCCGTTTCCGTATTTTGTGAAATCGGCAAGATTTTGCCGATTTTATTTTAAATCGGAACGAATATTACCGATTAGGCTCATAAAATTGCGCCCAAACTCTAAATTTTATATTATGGCATACACATTTAAAGTAACTGCAAAACAGAACATTGGCGGGAGCAAGGGGATTGCTAAAGGGTTAAGTGTACAATGCGTTGAGACAGGAATCTCTTCGCCTCAAATCAAGACAATTCTTGATGCCTACAAACGTCAGTATGGAATTGAAATCAAAGGAATTTCAGTTACCACCAGCTATTTCACAGTAGAAAAACTCTGACTTTTTCTCTCAATCAAAAAAATCGGCAAAACTTTGCCGATTTTATTTTAATCGGAAATGATATTGCTGATTAAAATCTTAACTTTGCGGTGTAAATCAAATAAGATTCATAGATGAAAAGAAAAACTCTTCTCACGACGATAATCTTGCACTTTTTACAATTAAAGAAACTATTCGTGAAATAATTGAGAAGGAAGAATGGTAGAACTGCTTTTGAAAAGATATCTGTGGCTCATTGATGCATTAAAACGCAGCCCTGGTATGACATTTGAAGAAATTGCCGATAAATGGCAAACATCGTCGGCAAATGACAATGATTCGGAACTCACGAAACGTACGTTTTACAACCACTGTCAGGCTATCGCCCGTCATTTTGGAATTGAGATATATTGTCGTCGCGGCAGAGGGCTGAATACCTATCGTATAGCCAATCCCGAAGCGATTGAGGAGAACTCTCTAACCAAGTGGGCGCTCGACAGTTTTTCGCTTGGTGAACTTCTGCTTGGCAACGCTTCCATCGCCGAGAAAATAATTTTGGAGGATATTCCATCAGGTCGCCAATGGCTTGA
>CAYVZJ010000044.1:0-23923 GCA_964456155.1 uncultured Sangeribacter sp. | reverse complement strand
TGGTACAATAAATTAAAAAATGTCATGTACTGTAGCCGGAGGCATGTCCTTACGTAGCTCGGATTTGGGATCTTAGAGGAGGAGCTTTTGGGTTTGGGTGGCGGTGCGGTCGCGTAGGGTGACTATGTGGAGGCCTTTCAGGGCTGCTGACAGGGCGCCCTCGGAGGTCTCTATGTATTGTTCTGCTACTTTGCTGCCGTCGAGTGTATACACTGTCATTATAGCGGGAGCGTTGACATTCTCATACACGATAGCGCCTCCCTCTGCTCTCAATTCAAATGAAGGGGCGTCTGATATTATCTCTCCGACGCCGGAGCCACCGTTGGCCGGATTCAGTTTCCAGGCGCTTGCGGAGCGTATCTTTGACGTGCCTTCGGCGAATACTGTGGTATTTTCCGAGGTGCGTGCTTTGGCAAATACGCGCACTGATGAGGCCCATTTGTCGTTGATGAAGATGTCGAGCATGGAGTGGTCGAAGTACACCTGCAGTTTCACATTCTCGCCTTTTGCGATGGCTTGCGGCAGACTGCTGCGATAAATGCCGTCGAAGACACCGGCGTCATTGATGAGACGATCCACGCCATGACAATCCACTACCATTTCATTGGAGCTGCCATCATAATATACTTTCAATGCCGACGAGCCGTTGTCAAGGAGCGTGAAGCCGCACGGAGCGTCTCCGGCTACAAATTCGCCTATCAATTCGACAGCGCGGCCGTTGATACCATCCAATGACACCTTGCCGGATTGCATCATGTTATCAAGCACCACACCTTTACCTTCGCGCATGGCGACAAGGCCGGAGTATGGCTTCTGACACAGATTACCGGAGGCGTCGAGTGTCCATTCGCGCGGCAAGGAGTATGCGTGAGCGTAGCCGAGCTGATGATTATCCTCACCGGGGAGTTTATCAGGCACGATGCCTAAGGCTATTGTTTTGCGGTCATGCTGAAAGATGGTGGGTGAGAGCATGCCGTATCCGTCGCGAGCGAAGCCCGGAAGCTCTACGGAGGCAGCAGTCGCCTTGCCGGGAGTGAATGTGCCGTCAGCATTTATATCGCCTGTCCAATACATGGTGTATACACCCTTGCCGGTATTGAGTGGAGTGACTGTAAAGAGCCATTTGTCGCCTATTTTTGTGACATTGGGCATTTCCCAGAATGAGCCGTGAGTGAAGGCATTCTGTCCGGAGAAGAAGGTCTTGCCGTCATTGCTCCAGGTCTTGGAGGCGGGGTCATAAGCATGTAGAGTGGTAGTGCCGACACCCCCCTTGCTTGAGCCCACGATGATGTAGGCCTTATCTCCGGAGCGGAAGAAATACGGGTCGCGGAAATCATCGGACAGACCTTCGGGGCGGCCGTTGATGATGGGAGCGGGGGTCTTGTTCCAGCTGAGAAGGCTTTCATCTGAGGGAGCGGCCTGCGCTATTACGGCCTTGCCGTAATCCACGCCGGTATAAATAATGTTGGGGAGACTGCCGGTGATGACATCATCGGAGAATACACATCCTGACCAGCAGCCCTTGATATCATAGTCAGCGCCGGGTGTAAGGACGATGCGCTCTTCGCGCCAGTCAAACAGGTTTTCGCTGGAAAGGTGTCCCCAGTGAAGGCGAGACATGTAGGGACCGTTAGCATTCTTTTGGAAAAACAGGTGATAACGGCCATCGGAGTAAGTCATGCCGTGAGTCTCGTTGGTCCAGTTGGCCGAGGGCATACCGTGAAATACGGGGCGCATGGGGTCAGCGCCATATCTCTCCGGAGAGACGGCGAGAGAGGCGGAATTATCAGCCTTCCATCCGGCGATGACCGACTGACTGAGGGCTTCGTCCCATACAGTGATATCATCAATGATGCCATTAAAAGAGGTGAGGCAGAAGGGTCCGGCGAAGCGCTCGGTGAAGCTGCGTCCTATCCTGAGCGGGGCTGCAGTGACGGTGAGTCCTCCATTGGCTTTGGAAGAGGCTACGACCTTGCCGTTATTATATAGAGTGGCGGTGTGGGCATCGCAATCTATGACGGCGGTGAGATTTACCCATTCATACTGTTGGAGGGGAGTGTCGACTTTCATTTCGAGCGGCCAGCCGCCTACGAAAGACCCTTTAAGGTATATTCCGTAGCACGTCCGGGGAGGGTGATTGCGGCATTATTATCGCCGTTGAGAAGGATTTTCACCCCGGTGACATTATCTTGGGCGGGCAATTCCCATGTGAGATGGATTTTGCGGCCGATAGGCTCGGCTACCACTTCTGTGGCCTTCGGAAGAGCGGGCACCACGGGGACGTCAGTGGGCTCGAACTCGGAGCATGCTCCCATCATACCTGCAATGAGCATCATGGGCAACATGAGGATATATAAATATGCTTTTTTCATTTCTTAGAGAATTATAAGATTACTTGTATAGATCACCGGCATTATCCACCTGATTGACAGGAATGGGGAAATAAATCTCGTTAGGCGTGAGATCGGCGCCCAGATAGTAAGAGTGGATCTTGCCCTCGGAGGCGTAGTAATTGTTCATAGTCTCGACGACGTCACCCCAGCGGACGAGGTCAAACCAGCGGAGACCCTCCATAGCGAGTTCGAGACGGCGCTCCATGCGGACGGCCTTGCGTGCATAATCCTGGCTCCAGCCGGCTGCGGGATATTCCTCGACGGCGTAATTGGCCACCATCGGATTGCAGTCCACGGGTTCGTAAGTGGCATTGACGGAACGTTTGGCTTTTGCACGCACTTGGTTGATGAGCGTACGGGCCTCGTCGAGTCCGGTGCCCTGCTCGATAAGCGCCTCTGCTCTCATGAGCAATACGTCGGCATAGCGGATGATGATGTAATTGAGTGAGGAGGCACCCCAGGGCACGATACCGGGCTTAACGTAAGGAGACTCGGGAGCCGGATAGGGCTTTTTGCCGGAATACTCACTGTAGATCTCCAGGTTGCGACACCATTTTTCATTATACATGTGTGAGCGCCAGGGCATGCCGATACGTCCGAGAGTGAAGTCAAGACGCGGGTCGACGTTGCCGGCATAGTCAGCCTTAGTGACATTTTCATTGTTGTATGAGCCGTCGAGCATGGGGAGACCGTCGGCAGTGGTGCGGAAGGCATTGACGAGATTCTGTGAGCCGAGATAGAAGTCGTCGCCGTTGCCGTAGAGGTTACCCTCTGACCATGTGCAGTTGAGACAGTTGCAGAAATTAAACTGGTCGGGCGAATTGGCGGAGGAAAACTGTACGGCCATGACAGACTCATACATATTGTTGTATTCCGGCTTTGACATATCGAGGAAGTTGGGATAGAGGTCATAGAGACCGGAGTTGATGACGTATCCGGCATATTGGGCAGCCTCTTCCCATGAGGAAGTGAAGAGGTCGACACGCGCGAGCAGGGCGGCAGCCACATACTTGTTGAAGCGTCCGGGTTCGGACTGAGTGCGGGGGAGAGCCTCGTAACTGTCGCGGAGATCCTGCTTGATGAAGTCTACGATCTGCTGGCGAGTGTATTGGTCGGCGCGGACAGAACTCGGGTCGGTGACCTTTTCGTCAAAGTAAGGGAAGCGCTCGTAAATGCGATAGAGGTCGAAGTAGTAAAACGCACGAAGGGTCTTCATCTCAGCGCTGTATGAAGCCTTGACGTCTGCCGAGAGGTCGGAAGACTTTTCGATGGCACGCAGGGCAGCGTTGCATCGGCTGACGGAGTAGTAGTCATTGCGCCATTTGAAAGCGACCACATCATTATCGCTCTGCACGTTGCCGACTTCGAGCTGATGAATATAGCCTTCCATAGTGGGACCGTCGCCACCCTTGAGAGCGTCATCGGAGCGGACGTCAAACACCCAGTTGTTGATTGGTCCGGCGAAAGACTCGTTGTTGCCGAAATAGTGGCATAGGAGAGAAGCGTATGCAGCCGTCATGAGTCCCTGTGTTTCTCCGTCTCCGAGCTGAGCGTCGGTGAAGACACCCTGAGGCTTTGTATCGAGCATGTCGTCGCAGGAGGTGACTCCGGCCGACATCATGGCGATTGCAGTAAGGCAGATCGTTGCCCGTATTTTATTTTTTAAGGTTTTCATTTTTCTGACTCTGTAAAGATTACTGATTCGGATTATTAGAACTGGAGGTTGACACCGAGAGTAAATGTGCGGGGACGCGGATAAGCACCGTTGTCGATGTGTGCGCCATATTCACCGGGGAGGATTTCGGGGTCAAGACCTTTATATTTTGTGAGGGTGAAGACATTCTCTACCTGTCCGTACACGTCGATATTGGAAGCACCGATTTTTTTCACCACGTGATGGGGGAGTGTGTATGAAAGTTTGAGATATTTCATCTTCATATAAGATCCGTTTTCTACGTAATAGCTTGAGAAGCGAGCCTCGTTGTTGTCGTCGGTGAGTGAGAGTGCCGGGATATCGGTATTGGTGTTTTCCGGCGTCCAGGCGTTGAGGATTTCAGCACCGCGGTTGGTGGCGAGGTTGCCGTAGTTCATGGAGAGGAGCTGACGCTTCATGTGGTTCTGGATATCGAAGCCGAAGTCTCCGGCGAAGAATAGATCGAGCGAGAAGGCTTTATATTTGAAACCGAGGTTGATACCCATTGAGAGGTCCGGGTTGGGGTCGCCGATGATGCAGCGGTCGTTGTCGTCGATGACGCCGTTGCCGTCAAGGTCGCGGTAGATGAGACGTCCGGGGGCTGCGCCGGGCTGATAAGCGTGGTCTGCCACCTCCACCGAATTCTGGAAGATGCCGTCGCATACGTATCCGTAGTAGACACCCATGGGATATCCCGGGATGAGACGCTGGTCGCCGCCGATGAATTTCTGGCGGGAGTTGAGGGTGATCAGCTTATTCTTATACTGTGAGAGGTTGATAGAACCGTTCCAGGAGAAATCGCCGTATTGCGGGCTGTTGTAGCCTAATGATATCTCCCAACCGATATTGCGCATATCACCGGTATTGAGCCATATGGCAGCCTTCTCACCTGCGACGTCGAGTGCCGGCGGGATGGTAAGCATGTCTTTGGTCTTCTTGACATAGAAGTCGGCGCTGAGGTTGAGGGTATTGTTGAAGAATATCATGTCGATACCGATATTATTCTGATAGGTGGTCTCCCATTTCAATTCCGGATTAGCCCTGCATGAGGGAGCGTTGGGGTCGAGCGAACCGACGGTGACACCGGCAGTAGTAGAGGAGTTTGTACCGGAGATATCATACGCGCCGTTGCCGGTATTGAAGATATACTGAGTATATGTGGGATAGAGCGAGGGGATGTTGGCATTACCGTTCTGACCCCAAGAGTAGCGTATCTTCATGTCGTTGAGGATTTCATTCTTCGGGAAGAAAGACTCCTGTGTGGGACGCCATGCGAGAGAGAATGCGGGGAATACACCGGCGCGGTATCCCTTGGCGAAGCGTGAGTTTTCGTCGCGACGTATCGTGAATGAAGCCAGGTAGCGGTCTGCGAAGTTATAGTCAGCTTTTGCGAAGAGAGAGAATACGGACCACTGACTCATAGTGCCGCTGTTGTTGCGAGTGCCTGTGCCGGCGCTTATCTGCATGAAGTCGGTATCCTCAAAAGGATAGTCCTCACGAGAAGCCGTGAGATCGCGGAATGTGTATCCGATAGCCTCCGTGCCGAGCAATACCATCAGGTGATGCTTTTCGGCAAATGTCTTGTTATAGTTGGCTGTATTGGTCCAGGTCCATGTGTCGCCCTGTCCGTATGCGCTTGTCATGCTGTTGACGTCGCCGGGGTTTACGATACGGCCGAGTGTATTATTGAAATACTGGCTGTGCTCGATACCGATATTAGACTTGATGGAGAGGCCTTCGATGGGTTTTACCTCGAGGAAGGCATTGCCTAAGATGCGCCATGAAGCGAGATTATTATCAGAGGCGTTGGCGATGAGCTGCACGGGGTTGGCAAGGTCGGAGGCGATGAGGCTGAGGGGGAGAGTCCAGTCGCCGTTGACACCGCGCACGGGGAGAGCCGGATGCTGGCTCATGGCGGTGAAGGGGATACCACGGTCGCCGGCTACATCCATACCACGGTTTTTCCAGCGGGCTACGAGAAGATTTTCACCGACGGTGATATACTTGTTGAAATCGAAGCGGGAGTTGACACGGGCGGAGAAACGCTCGTAGAAAGTGTCGCGGATATTACCCTGCTGATTGATATAGTTCAATGACAGCAGCACAGAACTTTTCTCCGTATTGTTGGAGATGGAGGCTGTGAGATTGTTGGTCCAGGCAGTGTGATATACCTCATCCTGCCAGTCTGTGTTAGTAGTGGGGAAATTGGTATTACCGTCTACGAAAGGCTGGAGGACGGGAGTGTCGCCGTTGCCGTAGAGCACGTGCGAGGGTGCGATATTGGAATTGGCGGAAGCGGCCCAATAAGCGAGGCCCCATTCGTCGGCAGAGAGCATCTTATATCTCTTGGCGATGGTCTGTGCGCTGACAGCATAATTGACATTGACGGTCATACGGTCGCCCTTGCCATGCTTGGTAGTGATGATTACGACACCGTTGGCGGCACGTGAACCGTAGATAGAAGCGGAAGCAGCGTCCTTAAGCACCTGCATTGACTCGATATCGGAGGGGTTGATGCAGTTGATATTATCTGTAGGCACACCATCTATAATATAAAGCGGGTCGTTGCTTGAATTGGCAGTAGACATACCGCGGACGCGTATAGAACCTACGCCACCGGGAGCGGCATCGGGGATTACGTTGACGCCCGGGAGCTTGCCGGCCATGGAGCTCATGATGTTACCGGAGTTTTCACTCAGCGGCTCCTTCATATCCATTACCGAGACAGCGCCGGTGAGGTCGGCTTTACGTACGGTCTGATATCCGACTACGACAACCTCATCGAGTAAAGCGGAGTCTTCGCTGAGGGTGATATCCATCACCGGCTCGGCCTTGATTGTCTTTTTCTGATAACCGACGTAAGAAACCGTGAGGGTTGAACCTTCGGGAACTGTGAGACTGAAATTTCCGTCGATATCGGTGGCAACACCGGTTGTCCCCTTAGCATCGGAAATAACAGTAGCGCCAATCAGCGGCTCGCCGTCGGCGGCTGAAACAACAGTCCCGCGCACAGTGATGTCCTGTGCATGCACCACTATTGCTGAGACTATCAGCAACAGAGCACTCAGAATTGCTTTTTTCATGTTATTCATTTGTTGGGTTAAAAAAATTTTGCCACAAATTTATTTACCCTTCAAATAATAATATAGCAATTCTGTTGCATTGACTATTAATTACAGTGCAATGCGATAATTTTAATATAAAATGCGCGATTTTTAATATTTTTTTAAGACTCCTTTTCACAAAAAAAACGGGGTCTTATCTTCCGAGGCGCTCACGCATCTCGGAGGGGGACTCTCCGAATGTCTCCCGGAATACTTTGGTGAAATAAGCCGGCGCGGAGAAGCCTACTTCGTAGCAGATCTCACTTATAGGCTTATCTGTGGAAGCGACGAGGTCGCGCGCCGTGGCAAGACGTATCTTGCGGATAAGCTCTACGGGAGAATAGTTGGTAAGCGCCTTAATCTTACGATAGAACAGTGAGCGTCCGATGCCGAGTTTTGATGCGAGCGCTTCGACATTCATATCCGCATCGCTCATCCGCTCAGTGACCAGGGCCACAAAACGGTCGTAGAATTGGCTGTCTATATCAGTAGGCGCACCCGGCACATTTTGCCTTGCCGGCTCTGACGCTCTCTTCGTTGCCTCCGTATCATTGAGCAGCGTGCCGGCACTTTCCAACACATTACGTATACGCTTTCTGTTTTCGATGAGATTTTCGCATCTCATGCGAAGCATGGTGACATTGAAAGGCTTTGACAGATAGCCGTCTGCGCCACTCTCGTATCCCTGTATGCGCTGTTCGTCCATGATGCAGGCCGTCAGCATCAGCACTGGAATATGGGAGGTGGTGACTTCCTGCTTCAATCTGCGGCAGCACTCCAGGCCATCCATGACGGGCATCATGACGTCGCATATTATGAGGTCAGGCACATACTTTGAAGCGAGCCGGATGCCATCCTTGCCATTGCGCGCCTCTATGATACGATAGGTGTCTGAGAGGAGCTGGCGTATAAGACTGCGGATATCTTCATTGTCATCGATTACGAGGAGGAGCGGGCGGTCGCTGTCATCATTGACCGGATTATTCACAACCTCAGCGGTATCAGCGAGTTCTGCATTGATTTCCTCTTCGGTTATTACGCTTACCGGCTCTGAAGCGGCGTCGGCGTCGGTATGTCTTACCGGGATGCGCACTGTGAAGACGCTTCCCTGTCCGAGTGTGCTTTCCACCTCTATACTGCCATCGTGTAACTCTACAAAAGCCTTGGCCAAGGAGAGACCGATGCCGGAGCCATTGGGATGGACACGGTCTACCTGATAGAACCGGTCGAAGATATTGCTGAGATCTTCGGCTGAAATACCTTGTCCGGTGTCAGCGACGGAAAATACGAGCGCGTCATCCTGTATGAGACATTCGAGGGCTATCCGGCCATTGCGCGGGGTATACTTGAAGGCGTTAGACATCAGATTGAAGAAGACGCGTTCTATCTTTTCGGTGTCAATAGCCATTGTCATTGAGTCCGGAATACGGATATCCACGGTAAGTTTCAAGTCTCTTTTACGCGCAATGGCGGTAAATGAGTCGGCCCATTCGGCGAGCAGAGCGGCAATTTTCACCTCTGTGAGATTTACCTGCAATTTGCCGTTCTCATATTTACGGAAATCCAGTATCTGGTTGATGAGTCGG
Organism: uncultured Sangeribacter sp.; assembly: GCA_964456155.1. Lineage (GTDB taxonomy): Bacteria > Bacteroidota > Bacteroidia > Bacteroidales > Muribaculaceae > Lepagella. The sequence goes on along the minus strand of CAYVZJ010000044.1, from coordinate 15,147 downwards.
CGCAAAATCTTGACGTTTTTGCCGGCTATATGCATCAGGGCCTTATGTTCGGGCTCGAGATAGTCGGCCTTTTCAAGAGTCTCAACGGGCTCGGAAATAAGCGTCAGGGGAGTGCGCAGGTCGTGAGAGACATTGGTGAAAAACACCAATTTGGACTGAGTGGCGGCGTTTAGTTGCTCGTTAAGGCTTTTCTGCTTATCGCGTTGCTCGGCGAGGAGTTGATTTTGCTCTTCGAGCAGACTCTGAGTCTTCTTTTTCTGCCAGAATGCCCGAAGCACCATGAAAAGCAAAACGAAAAGCAGTATCAATATCGCAATAGCGGCATAGAAGAGCGTGGTCTGTGCGGAATGCTTTGTCAGGTAATCATCTACCTGCCATTTAAGTTTCTTAATCTTATCAGTCTCTTCCTGGAGCGACTCATTCTGAAACAGGAGTATGTCAGCATTGGATTGATCTACGGCTGAGGATACGGGGAGCCGTACATCTCTTTGATAAGGCCTGCCGTTGAGTATATCCAAGGCGGTGCGTATGAGTCTATATGCGTCTGTGGGATAAAGGAATGTGGCGTCGATCACACCGTCTGCTACAGCCTTGATGCCAATTTCGGGTGCAGCGTCAATGCCGATCACCTTTATATCCATGCCCTTCTTTTTGGCCACGTCGGAGGCGGCTATGGCCATACGGTCGTTGTGAGCATATACCAGTTTAGCGTCGGGATGGAGGGTGAGCAGAGAGTCGGCCACGACGGCGGCCTCTTCATAATTCCAGTTGCCATAGGCTTGGGCAATAACGTCAAGCCTCAATTCTTTTGCTTTGTCGCGAAAGCCCCGATTGCGGTCAATGGCCGGCGTTGAGCCGCTACGGCCGTATATTTCAATGACTTTGCCCCCATCGCCTATCAGATGATAGGCATATTGTGCGGCTGCCAGGCCTATGGCGTAATTGTCAGCACCCTGACTGGCCGTATAGGTATTACCGTTGATATCCCTATCGAAGACAATGACCGGAATACCGGACTCATACACCTCTTTAATGACAGGCGTGACGGCATCGGCTTCATTAGGTGAGGCTATGATGATGTCGAAATCATTGTCGGCAAAATAGTGAATGTCGGCTATCTGCTTCTCATTATTGTCATCGGCCGAGCGGATTTCCACCTCTGCTTCAGGATGAAACATCACCTCGCGCATTATCTCTTCATTCATCTTATTGCGCCAGTCATCATCACTGCACTGGGAGATGCCGATGCGGTAACGCTTCTCCTTATTACATCCGCTCATACACGTCAGAACGGACACAATTATGATATATAGTAAACAATACCTCTTATTCATGGAGTCGGATTTTAAGATTCTGATTCTCGCAGTGACATGCGGACTGCAAGCCCTCACTTGCAAATATAGCGATATAATTATAATTAGAGTGCATTTACTATTAATTTTATGCCATTACAACATTTGTATTATTATATGCACCATAAATAATATACCATAATTAGATAAGTGGCTATATTTGCGATGGAAATTTAAATACACAATTAAATACACAAGCATGAACCTGAAATCAAAAATAGCCTTGGCAATGATGAGCGTACCTCTTTTGAGCGGAATGACTCTTTCAGCCGGAAACTCTCGTGGCATAAGGGTAGACCACCTGACGGCCAACAACACCCTTGTGCGGCTTGACAGCCTATCCCGGTATCTTCTTATGCCGGTGCAGGAGGCATACGATGATGCTACAGTAAATATTCTCGTAGACGGAAAACTTGAAAAGACGATTTACGTGCGTCTTGCAAAGTCGAAGGTGGACTACAGCGTGCCTCTCGACCTTTCGGAGTATGCCGGTCACAATGTGGCTCTGAACGTGATCACGTCACAGAATCGCTCTACCGTGCGCGAGGCTCAGGGAGATGCCTGCTGGGATAATTTTCAGCTTACCGACACCATAGATGTGGCGAATGTAGAAAAATATCGTCCGGCGTATCATCACACGCCCCTCTACGGATGGATGAACGATCCGAACGGGATGGTATACAAGGATGGCGTATGGCATCTGTACTATCAATGGAATCCCTACGGCTCGAAATGGCAGAACATGACGTGGGGGCATTCCACATCGACTGATTTGATCAACTGGGAACATCATCCCGCGGCAATCGAGCCTAACGGCTTAGGCGCTGTATTCAGCGGCAGCTGTGCAATCGACTCGCTGAATACGGCAGGCTTCGGCAAGGATGCTATCCTGGCAATGTATACCTCGGCGGCAGAAAGCCAGATACAAAGCCTGGCGTATAGCACCGACAATGGCGAGACCTTCACCATATATCCGGGCAATCCGGTGATAACGCTTGACAGCGAGGCTCGCGATCCCAATATGTTTTTCAATCCCGAGACCGGCGAATGGACTCTTATTCTTGCTCACGCTCTCGACCATGAGATGCTGATATTCACGTCGCCTGACATGAAGGAGTGGACGCTGCAAAGCAGTTTCGGCAAAGGGCTCGGCGCTCAGGATGGGGTGTGGGAATGTCCGGATCTCTTTCCTCTGACTGTGAATGGCAAGGAGAAATGGATGCTGGTATGCAATCTGAATCCCGGCGGACCTTTCGGTGGCAGCGGTGTGCAGTATTTTATAGGTGACTTTGACGGAAAAACGTTTACTCCGGATACTGACGCCGAGGGTAATGTAACGACCAAATGGCTTGACTACGGTAAGGACAACTATGCATTGGTAAGTTGGAGCGACACGCCTGACAACCGCCGCACTGTGATCGGCTGGATGAGCAACTGGCAATATGCCGCAGAGGTGCCCACGCAGCAATTCCGCTCGGCGAATACTCTTCCGCGAGACATTACACTCTTTGAGGGGGCTGACGGTCAGATATATGCAGCATCCGAACCCTCACCGGAACTACTCTCTCTACGCGGTGCGCTTACACTCAATGTAAAGTCGGCCAACGTGGCGGGCAAGGGGAAGGCTTTCCGTCTTCCGGCTCAAAATGACGGCATCTGCGAAATACTGATGGACCTTGAGCCGCAGAAAGCCGGGGAGATGACTCTCACTCTGAGCAATGATAAAGGAGAACAGGCAGTGATGACATACAATACGAAAGAAAGCACACTGAGCTTCGACCGTACCAAAAGCGGCATAACCGAGTTCAGTCAAGACTTCCCGGGCGTCACTGTGGCTCCCACCTTCAATAAGGGCGGCTCATTACCCTTGCGTATTTTTATCGACCGTGCAAGCATAGAGGTCTTCGCCAACGATGGAAAGAGCGTAATGACAAATCTCGTATTCCCCACCTCACCTTACACCACACTGACCGTAAGTTCTGACAACAAGACAGCAAAAATAAAGAACCTTAAGATATATTCAATCAAAACAGATCAATAAACGCAATGGAAAATAACATCAATCTTGTCTCGGACAAAAAGGGACACCTCTTGCAGATGATCCCGGTAATGCTCTGCTTTTTCGCGATGGGCTTTGTGGATCTCGTCGGCACGGCGTCAAATTACGTACAGAAGGATCTGAATCTCTCAGATACGCAAGCCAATTTGTTTCCCTCGCTTGTATTCTTCTGGTTTCTGATATTTTCAGTTCCGACAGGAATGCTGATGAATAAGATTGGCCGTAAGAAGACGGTGCTTATCAGCTTGATAATCACAGCTATCTCTCTGATAATTCCCATCACGGGAAATAGCTACAGCATCATGCTTATCGCATTCTCCCTATTAGGAATAGGCAATGCGATAATGCAGACCTCTCTTAATCCTTTGGTGACAAATCTTATAGGTGGCGACAAACTGGCTTCTACGCTGACGTTCGGTCAGTTTGTAAAGGCGATAGCCTCCTTCTTAGCTCCTATTTTGGCTGCATGGGGTGCTACGACTTACCTGCCGACCTTCGGCCTGGGTTGGCGGGCTCTCTTCGCCATCTATGCCGTGGTAAGCTTCCTCTCCATATCCTTGCTTGCGGCTACTCCTATTGAGGAGGAGCGCCCGGACAAGGCATCCGGAGTGTCGGAATGTATCCGCCAGCTCGCCCGTCCGTTTATCTTGCTCTGCTTCCTGGGCATCATGTGTCATGTGGGTATAGATGTAGGCACAAACACCACTGCTCCGAAGATTATCATGGAGCGCCTTGCCCTGCCACTTGAAGAAGCCGGCTTTGCGACGGGAATTTATTTCATATTCCGCACCATAGGCTGCTTTTTAGGAGCCTTCCTGCTGAGATATATGTCGCCCAAACTCTTCTTCGGCATAAGCGTGCTGATGATGCTTGCAGCAGTCTGCATACTCTTCGGAGCGCATACCTTAACCACGATTTATGTGGCCATAGCGCTTATCGGATTCGGCAATTCGAATGTATTCTCCGTAATCTTCGCTCAGGCACTCATCTACTCACCCAATGAAAAGAATGAGGTATCGGGCCTGATGATCATGGGTCTCTTCGGTGGCACCATCTTCCCGCTGGCGATGGGGTATGCTTCCGACTTTGTAGGCCAGGTAGGAGCCGTAGCTGTAATGGCTGTCGGAGTGGTATATCTTCTTTATTATACACTTAGAATCAAAACTGTAAAAAAATAATATCATGGAAGGAATAGTAATCGGAATGGGAGAGGCCCTTTGGGACGTGCTTCCGGAGGGTAAGAAAATCGGCGGTGCGCCGGCCAACTTTGCTTATCACGTATCGCAGTTCGGCCTACCGAGTTGTGTGGTCAGCGCCGTAGGCGATGACGCCCTGGGTCGTGAGATAATAGAGAATTTCACGGCAAAAAATCTCAACTATCAGATAGACATTGTGCCATATCCTACGGGAACGGTACAGGTAGAAATAGACCAGGCAGGCATACCTCAGTATGAAATCAAGGAGAATGTAGCCTGGGATAACATACCCTTCACCTCTGATCTGGAGGCGATGGCAAAAAATACGAAGGCTTTCTGCTTCGGCTCGCTTGCTCAACGCAATATAGTGTCGCGAGAGACCATCAATCATTTCCTTGACACGATACCCGAGGAGAATGATCCGCTAATAGTATTTGACGTCAACTTGCGTCAGGGATTCTATAACAAGGATATCCTCTGCAATTCGATGGAGAAATGCAATATTCTGAAGATCAATGATGAAGAACTCGTCACTGTGAGCCGTATGTTCGGCTATCCGGGAATTGACCTTCAGGACAAATGCTGGATATTGCTCGGCAAATATAACCTGAAGATGCTTATCCTTACCTGTGGCATCAACGGCAGTTATGTCTTCACTCCCGGCCATGTGTCCTTCCATCCGACTCCCATAGTGGAGGTAGCAGACACTGTGGGTGCCGGCGATTCATTCACCGCAGCTTTCATAGCAAGCATTCTCAAGGGTAAGAGTGTGAAGGAGGCTCACTCACGCGCAGTGCAGACCTCAGCCTACGTCTGCACTCAAAAGGGCGCCATGCCGATTCTGCCGCCGTCGCTCACCGACTGATAATAATCCATAACACACACGTAAGCGGGTGCGTAGATATTAATATCTGACGCACCCGCTGCTTTATGTGTATTCATTTTGCTCTCTTTGCGTGAGTCTAAAGGCTTTTTCAGCGTTTGCCGATGTTGTAGTTGCTGCAGCCTATGAGCCATACGAGGGATATTTCGGCTTTTGTGGGACCTATCCAGGTGCGTCGGTTGGTGGAAATCCATTCATATTTATCACCTGCGGGCTCATACTTTTCCTCGAGGCCACCCATATATCCGATGCCTATGGTAAAGTCGATATTAAGACGGCGCGTCACGGGGAGCGAATAGCCATATTCCACTCCGGCTACATGCATGCATCTGTCCCACAACGAATGACCGGGACGACCTCCCATATAGCCTGTGCCACCTAATTCGAAATCGTAAGTGACTACTCCGGCATATATGCCGACGTGATGACCGGTGAGAGGCTTGAGATGCGCTGCCTTGCCAAACCAATATCTCAGTGTAATATCGCCGCCGTAAGCACGCCAGTAATCATGGCGTCGGTCATTATCCCACCAGCCATACATCCAGTTGGCTCCTAAGGAGAGGTTTTTGCCAAGATAAAACTCAGCGGATATATTGGGGAGTGCCAAGGCATCAAAGAGCATATTGGTCTTCAATGCCATATAGAACGGACGGCATCTTTTTACTTCACCATAAATATTGAGTAATTCTATTGTATTATCCGGAATGGGTATAATATCAGGTCCGGTCAATCCGCTGTTAAGATAGGGAATTAATAAGGGATTATTGATTTTATCGTAACTGACAGTCAATGTAGACCGGCGCAACGAGGGGAACATCTCTCGCAACATATACCGATAGGGCGCGCCACCATGCAGACTCTTGAGCCTTGCCAGCATCACATCTCCCTGCTTTGCAGAAATATCGCCGCCATCGCTCACCGGCGAAAGAATTTCCATAATTTCGGAGCGGGAGGGGAGGAGCGTGTCGGCTACAACCATATTATACAGTCCTTGCCAGTCGCGTCCTTTATATACAAATTGTGTAGCGGTGTCGGGCAATTCCGTGCGGGTCTTGAAGTAATCGAATATAGCATTAGCACGGCGATGAGAAAGGGCGATATTGAAATTATCGGGTCCTTCGGGCGATGCTGCCCCGGACACGTTGATACGCTTTATTTTGTAAATGGAGTCGGCTGTCTCATGGGCGGATAAGAATTCCAGCATCCGATTAAGATGACGGCCGTTGGAGTCAAGGTTCAGTTCAAGATTGGACTTGGAGACGTGAAAACGGATTTCTGCCGAATCTCGATATTCTTCAGCCTTTATGCTTGAAATACCTAAAAGAATAGTAAGCAAACATATATAATAATATCCCGGAGCAAAAGAGACTTTTGTCCGTGGCCTTACCTTATCTTTATATTTCAAGCGATATAACATAGCTTTACAGTGAACTCATATATCATATTAAGGTCTGACAAGGCAATTTTGTTCATTATTTTTTTGTGGAAAGAATTCTATTAATACATTTTCTCAAACCATTTTATTTTCATAGCGTTATAATAGTAAATGAAACAGTAATTAATTAAAAAAGTGATTATGAATAAGAAAGCAATTTTGGGAGTAGCGGCGGTAGCGCTGCTCGGTCTTACTGCATGTAATAACTCTTGTGACAAATCATGCGACAATTCATGTAGCAATGCAGGTAAGGATGGTAAAGACAAGGAAATGCTCTATACGGGTATTCTGCCGGCAGCAGATGCTCAGGGCACGGCCTATACGCTCAAACTCGAATATGACGCGGAAGATAATTACAACGAAGGTGACTATTCACTTGTAGAAAATACGTTGGCAGCAGACTCAGTTGCGGCATCGGGACTGAAGGTAGTCACAACTTCTTACTCGGCAGGTGACTTCAAAAAGGAGGTAAAACAGGTAAACGGCAACAATGTGACGTATCTGCAACTCTTCCCGGATGCTAAGGATGCCCTCGGCACGGCATCAGCAGCATCTCTCTATTTCATCATCAATCCTGATGAGTCACTTACCATGGTAAGTGCCGATCTCCAGACCCCGGAGAATGCCGAGCTCTACACATTGACAAGCAAATAACCTTACACACCTTTCCACAAAAAATATAAAAAAATGATTAACGCAGTGACTCAAATGGGTCACTGCGTTAATATTTTTTTGTATGATGAGTTATTATTATTACATTTGCGTTATGGAGCGGAAGAAGATTATCAAATATCCCGTGGGTGTCCAGAGTTTTATAAAAATTCGGGAGGGCAACTACCTGTATGTTGACAAAACGGCGGATATCTACAAGTTGATTGAAAATAGCGGCTACTATTTCCTGTCGCGTCCGCGCCGCTTCGGCAAAAGTCTGCTGCTCTCTACTCTCGAAGCATACTATCTTGGCCGTCGTGACCTCTTCAAAGGTCTTGCTCTCGACTCTCTTACAGATGATTGGGAACCGCATCCCGTGCTGCATCTTGACCTAAACAATAAGGAATACAAGGACGAAAAATCATTAGCGGAGCATCTCAATACTAATCTGTTGTTATGGGAAGAACTCTATGGGGATGAGCGCAAAGAAGGGAGTCCGGAGGAACGGTTTGCTTACATCATCCGTAAGGCTTACGAGATAACCGGCAAGAAAGTGGTGATACTTGTCGATGAGTATGACAAGCCGCTGCTCAACACTATCCACAGACCTGAATTAGCCGATATCTACCGCTCGCAACTGAAGGCCTTCTACGCCAACCTCAAGACGATGGACCCTTACATCGAGATGGCCATGCTCACCGGGGTGGCCCGTTTTTCAAAAGTCTCCATCTTCTCAGACCTCAATAATCTCCGCGACATATCCTTTGTGGAACAATTCTCTACCATTTGCGGAATCACTTCTGAAGAATTGGATTTATATTTCAAGGAGGGTATTGAGATGTTGGCCGCAAAATTGAATATGTCATACAGTGAGGTTCGCGAACTTATCCGACTTAACTACGATGGATATCATTTCAACGAGGAGTGTCCGGATATCTACAATCCTTTCAGTCTGGTCAACTGCTTTGCCAATCTGAAAATAATGTCATACTGGATAGAGAGCGGGACGCCGACATATCTTGTGCGGCTGCTTGAAAAGGATTTTCTCGAATTTCGCGAAATCTCGCCTTCTTACATAGGACGCAGCGAACTGGAATCTGCCGGACTCCTCAGCCCGAACCCGCTTCCGGCTTTCTATCAGTCAGGATACCTTACCATAAAGCAGTATGACCGAGATCTTGATCAATATACTCTTGACTATCCCAATAAGGAGGTAAAACAGGGATTTCTCAGGTTTCTGATGGAGAAATACATACCTATAACTTCTTCAGCGAGGGGCTTTGCCGTCACTGATTTCGTAGTGGCTGTCCGCGATGGAGAGCCTCAGACGTTCATGCGCAAGATGGATAGCCTTGTAGCATCTGTGCCTTACAGTGAGAAGGGTGCATCGGAGGCTCATTTCCAGAATGTGATATACCTGCTCTTTACGCTAATGGGCTATTTCTGTCAGACGGAAGTCCGTACATCCGACGGACGCATTGACCTGCGTGTGGAGACCGACAGATATATCTACATCTTTGAATTCAAGATAGACTCCACTGCAGAAGCCGCAATGGAGCAGATCCGCGAAAAGAATTACTGGCTCGCAGACGCTGAAAGCGGAAAGCAGATCTACCTCATAGCAGCCAATTTCGACACCCAAACAGCGCGACTGACACCGCCGGTCATTGAGCGACCATAGACCACAATCCTTTTTTTATTTAGAAAAGTAAAGACTTTCTCATATAGAGGCAAGCCTATTGTTTTTATTGTCCTATTTTGAATATGGATTATGACCGGGGGATGTAGATAACTTGTCAATAAGGGGTAGATAAGGGTGAAATTGGGTGTCAATAAGGGGTAAATAAATAGTAGATAAGTGAGTTAGCGTGAATGCCGGCAGTTTCAAATATTTTACAGATCGGCGGCCTTTCATATTTTGTTGACTTTTTTCTACATCACTATCTACAGTCACAGCCCTACTTTTCTACATATTTTTACACTCCAAATCGCATTATTTATTAACTTTGCCATATCAATAAAACTGTCAATAACCTCCGCATCTATATGATATACAGATAAGCCGGATGTCAATAATATGTTTATAAATTGAAGCCAAACTACAATAACTCATATTTCCAAATTTTCAGCCAAAAAGTTATTGTCACTTATTGACATCCTTTGTTATTGTTGTTTTATTGATTTAAGAATATATATATTAAAATTAAATATCTAAATAAATAATAAAAATGGAAACGGCCGTCAACAATCCTAAATCAGCCGCACTTGCCAACCTTCATCAGGAGATAGCACGGCTTAAGAAAGAGAAGAATGCTCTTATAATGGCTCATTATTATCAGCGCGATGAAATCCAGGAGATAGCAGACTTCATAGGCGACTCGCTGGCTCTGGCTCGTCAGGCTGCCAAAACGGATGCTGACGTCATCGTGATGTGTGGGGTGCACTTTATGGGAGAAACGGCCAAAATACTGTGTCCGGATAAGGTGGTGCTCGTGCCTGACATAAATGCCGGTTGTTCGCTGGCTGACAGTTGCCCTCCGGATGAGTTTGAGGAATTTGTCAAGCAGCATCCTGACCATACTGTGGTGAGCTACGTCAACACCTCCGCTGCCGTAAAAGCCAACACGGATATAGTGGTGACCTCGGGCAACGCCCGCAAGGTGATAGACTCCCTGCCTGCGGATGAAAAGATAATCTTCGGCCCTGACCATAATCTCGGTGAGTATATAAATAGCGTCACGGGAAGAAACATGCTTCTCTGGAACGGTGCCTGCCACGTGCACGACCGCTTTTCTATGGAAAAAATACTTGACCTTAAAAAGCAGCATCCGGAGGCTAAAATTCTGGTGCATCCCGAATGCAGGCGTCCTTTACAACTGATTGCTGACAAGGTAGGCTCTACGGCTGCCTTACTTGAATATGCAGCTGCGGACGCAGCGCGGGAATTTATAGTAGTGACCGAGTCAGGAATACTCTTCGAGATGCAGCGTCGCTGTCCGGACAAAACTTTCATACCCGCGCCGGCCGATGATATAGAGTGCGCTTGCAATGAGTGTGACTTCATGAAGATGAATACCCTTCAGAAGGTATATGAGGCACTTCGCGACGGCAAGCCGGAAATAAAGGTGGATCCGGAGATAGCGGCCAAGGCAGTGAAGTCCATCAACAGGATGCTTGAGCTTTCATAATAGGCTGCCCCTACGTTAATATTTTTAGTGAAAAGGGGGCTTAGTGAAAAGAGGTCTATCATAAAGATGGGTAAAAAGAAGAATATAGTAGAGTTGACGCGCACCACGGAGAGTGAGTATCTGCAGAGTGTGAAGAAGCCGTTGCGCCTTCTTACTGACAATGTTCGCTCCATGATGAACATAGGCTCCATGCTGCGTACAGCGGACGCTTTCAATATAAAGGAGATGATAATGGCGGGCATATCCGGCACACCTCCTCATCCGGAGATAAGCAAGACTGCTCTTGGGGCCGAAAACAGCGTCAGATGGAGATATGTGGAGGATGCACTTGCTGAGGTAAATAGACTGCGTGAGAGTGGTGTAAAGGTAGCAGTGCTTGAACAAACCCATGACAGTGTGTCGCTGTCAGACTTCTGTCCCTCAGAGGATGAGGAGTGGCTTCTTGTGGTAGGCAATGAGGTGAGCGGTGTGGCGCAGGATATAGTGGATATTGCCGATGTGACGCTCGAAATACCGATGTATGGTGTGAAGCATTCGCTCAACGTGGCTGTAAGCGCCGGCATAGCCCTCTGGCATATAGCATCTCAACTATGAGACGTTGAGTGGGCGGATGTTTCTGTATTTGACTCTGTATCGCTCGGCAGAGACGCTTTATTTTGCTGTGTGGAGAGTGGTATGTCCATTCTTACCCATAGAGCATCCGGAATGAGGCGCCATGCCGAGGTGAGGAGTCGCCAGCGCCAATCTATTACGGCTACTCTTCTGCCTTTTACTATAGCCTTGAGTATATGTCGGGCTACATTCTCTACTTCCATCTCCATAATGTAGTGGTCATCGTCATTGAGCAAGGGCGTCCTTACCCATCCCGGTCTTATATCGGTGAAGGTTACGTCTACATTTTCAGAGCGGGCCAACTGCTCAAGGGCGGTGATATAACTGCTGTCAAAAGCCTTGGAAGCGGAGTAAGCCGCCATGCGTCCCATCCCTTTGGTACCGGCCACTGAGGTGACAGCAGCAATTTGGCCGGGCAAGCCATTGTCGCGGAAATAGGAGTAGGCCGCGGAGAGCATGCGGGCAAATCCGCAAGCGTTGGTATTTACTACCTCTACTTCACGCTGGGGGTCAAGGGTGGAGTTTTCATCCAGTATTCCGGAAATATGGACGTAAATATCCATACCTCCGGTTTTGGTAATTAGTTCGTTGAGACGTAAGGGCGCGTCGCGATGTGTAATGTCGATAGACATATATTCCACACATTCCGGATATTTGCTTTTAAGCTCGCGAAGTATCTCTGTATGTCTTGCGGCTATTCCGATGCGCACACCTCGTGAAGCCAGCATTTCAGCCAATTCAAGTCCGATGCCTGAAGAAGCACCCATTATGATTATCCTTTTCATCTCAACATAAAGTATTTATATAAAATTAACATATTATAATTAGATAAGTTCATCCGGCCTTATATAAACTAATTTTGAAGAAATTATATCGCTATATGCAGATATTTTTATTATTTTTGTAAACTGCGTAAGTAGCCGATAAAAATAAACTTAAAACAAATATTTAACCTTACATACGAAATGAAATTAAAAAGTATCTTACTTTGCGGTATAGCCGCTCTGACCTCTGTCAGTGCGATGGCGATACCGGCCAAGCGCGGCGACAGAACTTTTGTGCAGAGCGATGGCAGTACAATTACGGTCCACCTTATAGGTGACGAACGCAATCACATTTATACTACAGCTGACGGTCTGGCATTGCACCGTGCTGCAGATGGTGATTTCTATTACAAAAGTGTAAATGGGGTCACCGGCATAATGGCTCATAATTTAGGTCAGCGTACTCAGGAGGAGGCCTCCTTCATACTCTCCAATGCCTCTGACGTGCAGGCGTCGCGTCTGATGGCGAAGCGCAGTGCTGCCAATGATGCCAGAAAATCTCCCATACGCAAGGCTACGCAGGTGCCCAACAACGGCAGTCCACGTGTGCCTGTGCTCCTTGTGCAGTATAAGGATAAGAAATTCATAGACAAGGATCCCAAAACTACCTTCGAGAGTTTCTTCTCACATGGTGAGACCAGTGCATATCAGTATTTTGCCGACCAATCTAATGGTAAGTACACTCCTCAGTTTGATGTATACGGCCCTTATACTCTTAAAAATAACCGTTCCTATTATGGAGGTAATGATTATAATGGTGATGACAAGGCTTTGGGAGAAATGGTGGCCGAGGGATGCAACGGCCTTAACTCTCAGATTGATTTCAGCCAATATGACAATGATGGTGACGGAGAGTGTGATGTGGTAATAGTGCTTTATGCGGGTGACGGTGAGGCCTCATCTTATGATGATGATTACGAAAACTCCGTATGGCCATGCCAATGGGATCTAAACTCAAGTGATTATGGTAAATATCTTACCCTCGATAAAACTAAAGTAAATAAATTTGCCGTATTCAATGAGGCATACGGACGTGATATTACCAAGATAGACGGTATAGGCACCTTCTGTCACGAGTTTTCTCACTGTATGGGTCTGCCGGACTTTTATGATACTGAGTATAACGGACATTTCGGTATGGCTCACTGGTCGCTGATGGACTACGGTTCATACAATAATGAAGGTTATACTCCCATAGGATACTCAGCGTATGAGAAAGAATTCATGGGTTGGATTGAGATACCTGAGGTCAAGGAGAATACATACTATACGCTTCCTGTCTTCAATCAGAAGAATATAGAGACTGACCAGGCTGTCAAGATTACCAACGACCGCAATAAAAACGAATACTATATTATCGAAAACCGTGCCCGTCAGGGATGGGATAAGTATATGTTGGCAGACGGTCTGCTCATCACGCATGTATATTATGATGCGTCAGCATGGCAAAATAATGTGGTGAATGATTATGACACCCAGCGCATGTCTCCCATTCCTGCCGACAACGATCTTAAAATGGTAAAGAAAACGTATTACGGTGAGACATACTATGAAGTTGACGAAGCTAGTATTCTCGGTGACCTGTGGCCTTACAAGTCAGCGACCGAACTTACCGATACTTCAGTGCCGGCGGCAAAGGTTTACGTAGGCTCATATATGGGCAAACCTGTCACCGAAATGATTCGCAACAGCGACGGCACCATATCTTTCTGGGCAATGAAGGCTCCTCTCCCGGTATTGGCAGCACCTTCATCTCTCTCACATAGTGCGGAAGATGAAGAGTCTGTAACCATCTCCTGGCTTCCCGGTGATGAAAATGATGTGACTTATACCGTTGAGGTAAGCGAGCATAAGGAACTTACGTTTACTCAGGTGATGGATGTAGACTTTACGAAAAAACCGACTGACTGGACGTATGAAGGATATGCAGATAATGATAAGGAATATGGTTATGCCTTACGCCTCGGTTCAGGCAAACAAACGGGTGGAGCGACGTCTCCGACATTTACAACTGATGAAAACGGCATAGTTAGCGTAGTCTTTGATGCTCAATATTATAGTTCTGATAATGCGAGTGTAAAGGTAGAATTGCTTAATGCTTCAGGTAAGTCAATAGATACACAGACCATATCTCTGAGCGGCTCAAGGAGTCAGTATGTCGTATTCCTTGAAGGTAATAATGAAGCGAGGATGTCGGTGAAATTTTCTTCTACGCAGAATAAGAAGCGCGTTCTTTTGTATAGTGTTGCAATTTATAATGGCTTATACGAGGAAGAGGCTGCTCGTGTAAAGGGAGTGAATGCTGCCGCATATGGGCATAAAAACGAAGCGAGCAACGGTTGAATGGTCGGTCGGTTCGTTAAGTTGTTGATATTGTTGGAGATGTAGGGTTGTGTGGGTGTGAGCGCGACAAAAACGAAACGCGCATTTACTTGAATTTGCTTTAATCCGGGTTGAATTTCAGAGCCGCTCCGTTTAATCGACGTTTAATGCGGCTTTAATTCCTGTTGAATTGGCTTTAATTTCGTGCGGCTGCATGGCTGGTTTTCGCCGGCTGTGTGGCCGTTTTCGTTGTGTGGGTGGGTCAACGGTCAGGAATAGGGCAGAGGGCGCGAAATTCAGCCATTTACGGCGTTTCCGGGGCATTGTGCCGGTTGGTCGGCAGGGTAGGGGAGAGAGGACAGCAGCGCGCTCATGCAAGCGAGAGGGCCGGAGGCGGTGGGAGGGTGTTTAATGGCTTTTAATGGGGTGTTAAATGGTCCTGGCTCCGGGAGGCTCTGCGAGGTCTAAAATGGGGGTAGGGGAGCGGTTGAAATTGTGCTCGTTTCGTTTCCAAAATGGGGTTGGACCGTCAGTTGGATAGTCACTTGGGTACTCATACGCGCCCCCATTCGGCACCCCATAAGGACAAAATTTGTCGAAAAATCGGCTTTTTTTGAGGGTTTAA
>CAYVZJ010000043.1:0-24018 GCA_964456155.1 uncultured Sangeribacter sp. | reverse complement strand
AGTGCCAATTATTTAAAATATTCTTTTAACAGTAAAAGTGTTCAAAACCCGAGTCATTATCCTCCAACTTAATAACCTTATACTTTGCCAGCATCATCACAATATTTAAATTAGCATACTTGTCTACGACTGCAAAAATAAGCAAAGTACCTCAATTCAGAGTTATTACTGTGAGTGTTTTTTTGAGAAAAAATGTTATAGTACTTGTAAAGTTTAAATATTATTTTTAATTTTACAAAAATATAAATTTAAAACTAATACCAATGAAAAAATTTTGTTTGATTTGTTGTGTCGCTTGTTTATGCGCACCTATTCTAAACGCTAAAACCTATAGTTTGAGGTACCATTTATCTGACTTTTCATTTAAAACTGAAGAAAATAATAAAACTAATATCACTGGTTCTTCAAAATTCTTTTATGATGAAAATATTGGTCCCGGCTTACCCAAAACAATAGAATCCATTGTAATACCTTATGGAAATAAAGTTTCTTCCTATTATGTGTCACTTTCAACTCCTGTATTGATAAAAGATCATATAGAACTTACAGAGAATCCTCAAACAGTAATAATAGATGGAAGAATACAATATGACGAGATTCAAGAAAACCATGAATTTTCGGGTCAATTTCCGTCCGAGCCTTGCCAATTGCAGGGACATAATAATATAAATGGGCTGACTACAATAGATTTTGTTGTTTCACCATTTCAATATGACGCTGATCAGAAGAAATTGTATTTTATCGAAAATATTAATATAGATTTAATTTTTGAAGATGGTGATAATTATTGTGCAGACAACTCCGGTGTGAAGAGAATGAGAAATGTTATAAAATCAATAGTTTCAAATTCCTCTGAAGTAGATGGTATTATTTCGCAAATACCGGAAACTCAAAATATTTGTCTTGATAAGATTGATTATTTGCTTATAACCTCGGAATCTTTAAAGGAGGGATTTAAAGATTTAATTGAATGGAAAAAGGTAAGAGGGGTTTTCGCAAAATTAGTAACGTTGGAAGATATTGATATATATTATCCAGGTGCAGACATTCAGGAAAAGATAAAGAGATGTATTTATGATTTTTACCTTAATCACGATTTAAAATATGTTGTAATAGGCGGAGATAATTCTATTGTACCTTCCCGAGGCTGTTATGCGTATTTAAGCCAGGATAAAACATATACGGATTTGCCATGTGATAAATATTTTGGCTGTTTTAACGGTGATTTTTTATGGAATGCCGATGGCGACGATATTATAGGAGAGCGTGAAGATGATGTGGATTTAACAGAGTCTGTATTTATTAGCCGTGTTCCTATTCGATTAGTACAAGAAGCAAAAAACTTTGTAATAAAACTAATTGAATATGAGACAGGCCGAGAATGTGTTGGTTTGGATAAATCAATTGTAACAGCAGGGGTATGTATGTTCAATGTAAAGGATTCTGTTACAGGCAGAAGTGATGCTGATATGCACGGAGAGATAATGTATGAGGAATACATAAAGCCGTATTGGGATGGAAATAGAAAGTGTTTTTATGATACATCTTCCGACTTTGAATTTGGTACAACGCATATTGTGACTGACGATAATTTACAAAATGTTTTGAAATCCAACAGCATGTTTTTTTCAATTGGTGCGCACGGTGGAGAAAATTGTTGGAGGCTTGAGAAGAGATTTGAAAATGTCGAAAGTGAAGATGACTTCTATCATTATTATTCAGCACATGTACCTTATCTAAAATATTCCTCAAGTCCGATAATTCTTACAGAAGCCTGTAGTACAAATGCTTTTGATACAGAAGATTATCCCTGCTTAAGCAGCTCCTTTATTAAGGAGTTGGATAATAGTGTGGTCGCATATATCGGCTCTTCCAGAGAGGGTTTTGGCTCGAAAAATCTGAAACAATTAAGCACATCACGAATATATGAAGGATATTTCTATCGATATTTATTTGGTAGTGAGATTGAAAACAAACATTTAGGAGAGGTATTCGCTGCCTCAAAATTGCCTCAGCAGAGATATGGGCTTGTCTCTGACCGTTTTCTACAAAGATCATTAAATTTGATAGGTGACTCAGAAATGCCGGTATGTACTGATATTATCAAAAACTTTGAAGAAGTAAAAATAACTCGATGTGGCTCCGATTTGAATGTTTCAACCGGAGAAACGGGATGTAAGATATCAGTTATTAGTTTAGATGGGGGAGAATCTTTTCATTTTGTGGAAGATAACACTTCAAGTGCCTCATTTAGCAATTGTAATTCCTCAATGTTAATAACCGTTTCAAAACAAAACTACCGTCCGTATTTATATATGATTGAAGTAGATGATAATCAAGAAAAGGAGGGTGAAGTTGAATATTATATTAGTGGAGTTGTGTATAAAGATGATTTAAAAAACTCTGAATTATTAACTGACTCTAATAATCTTATGTATTGTGAAGTCAAAAGAAATGAACAATTGTTGGAGGTTAGAATTAACAATACCTCGGATTGCAATATGTATGTAAATCTAAAAAATCTATATAATGGTGTCGAATATACAGAAACCATCAACGGTGATTCCGTTTCAATAAATACATCCACTTTTGAAAAGGGATTCTATATAGTAAGTCTTATTGGGCAAAATGGAATTCTTGATAGTAAAAAAATTATGTTATAAATCATTATGTATATGAAAAATTTTAGAATTAAGCTACTGGCATTGCTATTCTTAGGCAGTCTTTTTGAATTCAGTGGGGCTGCTCAGGGGTTGGATTCTGCAACGGCCGAGAATCAGGCGGGTGAGTATCAGCCGTTGCTTGTGGATGGAAAGCAATGGGTCGCTGTTCATTTTACAACCGGGAATTCTCATTTGTATTCTACACACCAGGTTATAACCGTCACAGTTGATGGTGAAGAGACTATTGAAGGTATCGTTTGTAAAAGATTACATATTAAATGTGAACATCCCGTAAAGGAAGGTGAATCCAATGAGTGTTCTCTGTGTTGTGGTGTGCCGGAAGGTGAATCTGAGATATATGCCTATGAAAAGGATAAGAGAATTTACATATACAGAAATCCGGGACCATATTATGAAGAGGGCGTAGATATGTATGGCCAAAAGGTAAACTGGCTGAAATATGGAGATCCTTATTTTGATTTATATATGGATCAGAATTATAAAATGGGGGAGAATGCTCCGGGTTTCGGAATGATTACGAAGGAGGAGTATAAAGATTATGGAGGCTTTATGTGCAGAGAGATTTATACTGATCTGGATAAATCATGGACAGAGGGAATTGGTTCATACGCATTGCATTCCATGTATGAAATCTATAGAGATCCATATGATTACGTTTACACGAGACCTTACTACCATAATATGGTGTCTTGCACAGTGAACGGCACGACATTATATGATCATAGTGAGTCCATGCGCTCTGCAGGTATCTATATTGGAGATTTTACCAGTGATGTGAGAGAGGCCGAAATTTGTGCTGATGATAAGTCGGAAGTTTTATACAATCTCCAGGGTATGAAAGTTAAAGAACCCCGTAAAGGAGAGATTTATATACGCGACGGTAAAAAAATAATTTTCTGAGGACTCATCTGGCTTGAAAAAACGTGCGGACATGCCTTCGGCTTACATCGCTATGCGATGTTTTCGATGTTTTCAATGAAACATGCCGATGGCATGTCCCTACTATGTTGTGGAAAGGGGTCTAAAAAAGACAAGGTCGCGGAGACATAGTCCGCGACCTCTTTTTTCCCTTTTTAAGTGTTGGTATAGAGACATAGCCTATACGAGCACTATTTATGGTGTAAAGGTACTTATTTTTTCTTATCCAACAAAATAAATCGTGGAAAAGTTGACGAATTACACTGGAAACCCACTGATTTCTCGCAGCACAGCCTTAATTGCAGGAGAGGTTGCATACTTTTTTAGTAAAATCTCAACCTCATTTTCAAAGTCTGCGGAGCGATTTTCAGAGACTTGTTTCAGTAAATAACCAACAACCTTCAACGCTCCATACATCTTATTACGTTCATTCGGAAGAACATTGGCAGGCCCCCTACGGATTAAAGGATATAAAGCCATGTCATACAGCAATCCGCCATGAGCACAAGTATTTCTGACGCACCTCACGACATCTAAATAATTCTCAAAGACATTTGTGTAGGTTACACCGAAATGCTTTGATATAGTTAAATATAGTTCAAAATTTGGGTGTCGAAGGCCAACGTTGTCGATATTCGAATTTGAAGGATAGATAATTTCCGGAACATATTGCTCGCTACGCTTGCAGGCGCGGAACTGACAGAACAACACGGAATTCATTTTAAGAAAGTCAACCAATATCAGGATTAGCCGGCAGCCGCTCGTAGGGGCGCAATACATTGCGCCCGCCGCGACAATACCAAAAAATCTGCGTTAAATCCCCATCAATCCCGCGTAGTCCCCACAAGGGCGACAGCCCAAAGTGGATCTGCGTTTCGCCACCAATCTTATAAAATCCCTATTGATATGGATAGATAATGATAAGGCCAAACGCAGATGAGGGCAAGCGATGCTTACTGCCCTCGAAACGCAGGATTGTAGCAGATTTACCGCAGATTCTCAAGTTGGAGCACTGCTGCGCAACGTAGATATTATGTGAACGGTGGGGTTAGAAGGAGAATTGGGCCATTGCTCCTATGCGGCGGGCCCATTTTTTTGCGCCGTTGTGGTTTTCTCTTCTGCCGAGGTCGAATTCGGCACCTACCTGCATGCGAGGGGTGAGGTTCCAGAAGATGTTGATGTCGGCGAAAAGTCCGTTCTTGTATTCATCAGCGGGCACGTCATGGCGAGGCATGAAGTATGTCTGACTGGCGCTTACGCTCATGAATAGATTGGGAAGGAAATTATATTGCACACCTACACACCATCCTAATGACGCCGGTGCGTAAAGATGTCCCGGACGAGTAGGATCCGGGATGAGATCGTAATTGTCAATCTGCAAGTCGCCACCAAGACTCTCGATACCATTGCCGTAAGAGAGTGTGGCGTAGGTAGTGATCTGCGGAGCCGGGTGAGCGACGCTGCTTGCCTGCAATCCCCAGCCTACGGGATTATAATTTTTTTCAGCCGTCACATCGCGATATGAAAGAGTGCGGAGTATGCCGGACAGGCGGACGTGCTGCCCTTTGGCCCATTGATATTGCACGAAGGCAGCCCAGTCAGGCAGCCAGTTGGACACCTTGCGAGTTGTGGAGTTGTCGACATCAATAGCCGTGGAGGGTGTTTCTGCAGAGAGCGCGAATACCCATCTGTTTTTTACCGTCGGCATCCATCGCAACAGCACTGATGTGGGCGTTATCTTATTGCTTGGTCCCTGAGCGTCGACAGTGGGTGGAACAGCCGCCGGGTCGGAGAATGTGGAGGGTGCATAACCCACAGTCCAGTCGTTGATAAGAGCATAGGCCTTCTTAAGCTGGAAGTCACGCCCACCATAACCGTTGAAGTTTGCCTCAATGTATAACTGATAATTGCCCACCTTTTTATTACGGCCTATTATACGGAAGAATAGCGACGAACCGGCCGGTGTTGTGCCGAGCACGCGCATGTTGGTGGGATCAGGCGTCATTGGAATGAGATAAGGAGCGAATCCGGAGGCCGGCACGGCGCCTCCCCAGTCATAATATCCACGCATACGCACACACCCGCCGATGCCCATGGCGAGTTGCGCATCCTTGCTCATGAAGAGGAAGTAAGGCGCATCGGGATCCTGGAAGTGGCGGAATTGCTCGTAATAGAAGTCTCGCACCACGATGCGAAGTGAGTCGATCTGATGCTGACGTTCAACCTCATCAGAGGGTTTGCCGTCAATGAAGATGACCTTGTCGGAGTCAACCACACGGTTTATCTGTTGGTCAACCAGAGAATTTGAGGAGGGGAGATTATCGCCGTAAGCGGCAACCGCAACGATTGCCGAAAGGGCGATTGATGATAGTATACGTATATTCATAAAGGCAAATTTAGTTAAAAATCACTAAAAAATGCGTAACTTTGCAAAATTATTGAAAATTCAACTATAGATATAGAATATGAAATTTCTTTCTCGTCCGGATTTTTATCCGGCAATACTAACATCGCTCAAGGGATATGATATGGCTCGCTTCCGCAGCGATCTCGTTGCCGGTATCGTAGTGGGCATAGTCGCGCTCCCTCTTGCCATAGCATTTGCCATAGCCAGTGGCGTCTCACCGACAGTAGGTCTTATCACTGCCGTCATCGGTGGCTTTATCGTGTCGCTGCTCGGTGGTAATTCAGTGCAGATAGGCGGACCAACCGGCGCCTTTATCGTAATCATCTATAATATAATCCAACTTTACGGTCTCTCGGGGCTTGCCATCGCCACATTCATGGCCGGACTGATACTGGTGTTGATGGGGCTCTTCCGGCTGGGCACGATCATCAAATTTATCCCGTATCCGATTGTGGTCGGTTTTACGGCCGGTATCGCGCTGACGATCTTCTCAACCCAGATGCCTGACTTTTTCGGTCTTTCCATACATGAGAAAATACCTGCAGATTTCGTCAGCAAATGGGGTGTGTATTTCCGCCACTTCAATACAATAAATCTCACGACGCTGCTTGTAGGTGTAGGCTCGCTCTTGATAATCATCTTCACACCGAAGGTCAGCAAACGACTTCCCGGAGCCTTGACCGCCATCATCGTGGTGACGCTCATCGTATGGCTGCTCAAAGAGTTTTACGGAGTAGAAGGCATTCAGACTATCGGTGACCGTTTCGGCAACCTCAAACCCGAATTGCCTCATGCGACGCATATCGGTCTGAATATGTCATCAATCAACGTGTTGCTCCCCTCCGCATTCACCATTGCAATGTTAGGCGCTATCGAGAGTTTGCTGAGTGCCACAGTGGCGGATGGCCGTACGGGCGACAAGACCAACTGTAATACCGAACTGATGGGTCAGGGAGTAGCCAACATGGTGGTGCCTTTGTTTGGAGGCATACCCGTGACCGGTGCCATTGCCCGCACAATGACAAATATCACCAATGGCGGCAAGACACCGGTGGCCGGCATCATACATTCCGTAGTATTGCTTGTCATATTCCTTTTTGCCATGCCACTGATCAATCTTGTGCCTATGGCGTGTCTCGCGGCGGTGCTTATTATGGTGAGTTACAATATGTGTGGCTGGCGTACTATCAGAGGAATGATACATGACCCGAAGGGTGATGTGTCGGTTCTGATAACTACCTTCCTGCTGACAGTAATCTTTGACCTCACCATCGCAATTGAAATAGGTCTGCTATTGGCTGTTGTCCTCTTCCTGCGTCGTGTGTCGGAAAATACGACGGTTAAGGTGTATGGCCAGCAACTTGATGCAGCAGAGGGTACGGATATGTCTACTCATGAAGTGCTTGACCTGCATCGCGGAGTCTCGGTATATGAAATTGACGGACCATTCTTCTTCGGTGCTGCTACTAAATTTGAAGAGGTGGTGAGACACACCAACTCAGAGCCGCCGCTCGTGCGAATAATTCGTATGAGAAAAGTGCCCTTTATCGACTCCACGGGTCTACACAACTTACAGATCCTTATTGAGTCATCACATCAGGATGGTATTCGCATAGTGCTCTCCGGCGTAAATGAAAACGTGAGGGAAGCGCTGCATAAGTCGCATATTGACAATATGATACCGCGCGATTGCATCTGCGATCATATCAGCAAGGCCGTAATCGTGGCCAATCATCTGGCAGAGATAGAGGAAGGGCATAAGCAATAATTGAAGGTCATAAGTCATAGTTATGAGTGATGAGGTATGGGGTACGGCTAATGCTACACCCGATAATAACGTCTAAAGCCGCACCCGGTAATAAAGGATGTCTAAACTCTAAACTTTAATAGTGTTATTGTTTGTTATAGATTATAGACGGTGTCATTCCGTGTTTTACTATATTCAATAGAAAATAACGATGCCGCAGGACTCTATAAAAATTTAATACATAATGAAGACATTTGAAGAGATGGGGGTATCCCCCGAATTATTGAAAGCGATACAGGAATTAGGATTTGAGTCACCGATGCCCATTCAGGAGATGGTCATCCCGCATCTTCTTTCCCAAGAGGGAGACGTGGTGGGATTGGCACAGACCGGTACGGGCAAGACGGCAGCCTTCGGTCTGCCGGTGCTTCAGCGCATCAACCCGGATAAAGAAGTGGCGCAGGCTCTTGTGATAGCGCCGACCCGCGAACTCTGTCTGCAAATAGCCGGTGACTTAGCCGATTTCTCCAAATATCAGGAGAATATCCGTATCCTTCCGGTGTACGGAGGTTCTTCCATTGACTCACAGATACGCGCCCTCCGAAAGGGCGTGCAGGTGATTGTCGCCACTCCCGGTCGTCTTATCGACCTGATCAAACGAGGAGAGGTAAAACTTAACGATGTCCACACCGTGATACTTGACGAAGCCGATGAAATGCTGAATATGGGTTTCCTTGATGACATCGAGGAGATACTCTCTCACGTGCCCGATGATAGAAAGATGCTGATGTTCTCAGCCACCATGCCTAAGGAGATAGCAGGCATCGCCCATAAATTCATGCACAATCCGGTGGAGTTTGTAGCGGGCAACCGTAACGAAGGCTCGAAGAATGTGAAGCACATCTACTATATGGTGAAAGCTCACGATAAGTATCTTGCCCTGAAGCGAGTGGCCGATAATAACCCCGATATATACGGCATTATCTTCTGCCGCACCCGTAAGGAGACCCAGGAGATAGCCGACAAACTTATCTCTGACGGCTATAATGCCGACTGTCTGCATGGCGATCTGTCGCAGCAGCAACGAGACTTGGCGATGAAGAAATTTCGCGACCATGTCACACAATTGCTCGTAGCGACCGACGTGGCCGCTCGCGGCCTCGACGTGGACGACCTGACCCACGTCATCAATTACGGCCTTCCCGACGACGTGGCAGTGTATACACACCGCTCGGGCCGTACCGGTCGAGCCAACAAGACCGGTGTCAGCGTAGCCATCATCCACTCACGTGAGAAGTCAAAACTTCGCGAGATTGAGAAAATCATCGGCAAGCAGTTTGAATATAAAAAGGTGCCTACCCCGGAACATATTATAGAGAAACAACTGTATAATCTGGCAGACCGTCTCGAGCGTGTAGAGGTCAATGAAGAGGAAATCCAGAAATATCTTCCCGGTGTGCGCAAAAAATTGGAATGGCTCTCAGAGGAGGATTTGCTGAAGCGTGTATTGTCGCTTGAGTTTAATCGTCTGTTGCAGTATTACAACAATATGCCGGACATAGACCTCAATGAGAGTGACAAGGGTGGCAGACGCGATAAAGGCGAGAAGTCGGTCCGCCGCGAGAAGAAGGATAAGGACAGACGTACGGCAGATGCCGGCATGGAGCGCCTTATGGTGAATATCGGTAAGGCGCAGGGATTCTTCCCCGGAAACCTCATGGAATTGATAAATCGTTCGGTAGTAGGCGAGAAACCCGAGATAGGCCGCATTGACCTGCTCCCTGACTATACCCTTTTCGATGTAAGAAAAGAGGATGCAGGGCGTATCATCAACGCGCTGAAGAATGCAGACTTCTTCGGCCAGAGAGTTAGGGCAGAGGTAGCCACCGAACGCGACTATGCACTTGAGGCGAAAAACCGTCGCGAGAAGGCTCAACGTAAAGCGAAAGATAAGGCAGAAGCCAAGGCCGTAAGCAAATCGTCGGGCAAAGGAAAGAGAAAATCAACTAAAGAAGCGTCCAGGCCGGACTATAACGGCAATTATGATGTCTTCATCAATAAAAAACGAAAGAAATGAACGCATCACATAGATTGATACGTAAGAATACAGGTATTCTCCGAGCCATAACTGTGTGGGCAATGCTATTGCTCACAAGTTGTGGCTTGATGGCTAAAAAGTCAGGTAATTCGGAAAAGATGGCTGTTGCCGGCGATACGCTTACCGTCTGCGATGTATTCACTCAATTTCCGGACTCTTATCTGTCTATTATACCTCGCGCCACTCGCCTTGATATGATGGATTACCTGAAGGCTGACTCACTGATACATGTGCGCAACGTGTATAAGGGAGAGTCTTGGGTGATTGCTCACTCGCCCGGATATCTGAAGGTGCATATCACCAATGTTTCTACACTTCAGATCAAGCAGCTTTATGACAAGAAGAAGGGTAATGTCTTTATGGCTATCTATACAGTGTCAGGAGACGGGGTGGTGGCCGACAGTCAGGTCCTTTTCTTCAATGATGAGATGAAGCAGGTAGAGACATCGAAATACTTCAGGCTGCCGGATCCGAAGATATTCTGGGAAACTCACAGAGATAACCCCAAGGATAAGGAGAGCCGGAAGGAAAAGGAGGATCTGGAACAGGCTGTGCCCTTCTACGCGATAGAATACTCGGTGTCTCCGGAGAATGATATACTTACCGGGCGTATTGCCTCTATCAGTTTTCTTTCCGAGGAGATGAAGGCTAAGATAATGCCGTTGCTCCGTAAGGAGATTACTTGGAATTGGAATGGCAGACGCTATGAGCCGTCTGTGGAGAAGTAATCGACGTTATGGAAATGTTATTTCTCCAATATAATTGAAATAAAAACGGGATTATCACATAAAAATATTTGTAAAAAATACTGTATAATAACTAAATACCTGATATAAGGAAACAATAAATTATGGATAGAAAAGTAAGAGTAAGATTTGCTCCGTCGCCCACGGGTCCGTTACATATAGGCGGTGTCCGCACAGCCTTGTTCAATTACCTGTTTGCCCGTCAGCATGGCGGCGACATGATACTCCGTATAGAAGATACTGACAGCCGCCGGTTTGTGCCCGGTGCAGAGGAATATATCAACGAGAGCCTTCGCTGGCTTGGTATTGGGATAGACGAAGGTGTGCGCGAGGGAGGTGCTTACGGTCCGTACAAGCAGTCGGAGCGCCGTGACATATATCGCGAGCATGTCAAGAAATTGCTTGACGCCGGCAAGGCCTACATCGCCTTTGATACTCCTGAGGAACTGGATGCCGCACGTGAGGCTACCCCTAATTTCCAATACGACGCTTCAACGCGCATGAATATGCGCAATTCGCTGACGATGCCGGCAGAAGAGGTGGAGAAACTTATCGCTGACGGTCATCAATACGTAGTGCGCTTCAAGATAGAACCCGATGAAGATGTGACGGTAAATGACCTGATACGCGGACAGGTGACGATCAAGAGCAATATCCTTGATGATAAGGTGTTGTATAAATCAGCAGATGATCTGCCCACTTATCATCTTGCCAATATCGTTGACGACCATCTCATGGAGGTGAGCCATGTAATACGAGGTGAGGAATGGCTTCCGTCCGCTCCGCTTCACGTGTTGCTCTATCGCGCATTCGGATGGGAGGACACAATGCCGCAATTTGTGCATCTGCCCCTTCTTCTGAAGCCCGTAGGCAATGGCAAACTGTCAAAGCGCGACGGCGACAAACTCGGTTTTCCGGTATTCCCGCTCGAATGGCATGATCCCAAGTCGGGAGAGGTGTCGTCAGGATATCGTGAGAAGGGATATCTCCCTGAGGCAGTGGTGAATTTCCTGGCTCTTCTCGGCTGGAATCCCGGCGATGACTCAGAATTGATGTCGATGCAGGAATTGATAGATAAATTCTCCTTTGACCACTGCTCCAAGAGTGGCGCCAAGTTTGATTATAAGAAAGGTATATGGTTTAATCACGAATATCTGATGAAGATGCCCGACGAGGAATTGGCCGAGATGTTTAAGCCCATACTTGCTGAGAAAGGGCTCGACGGCAAATATTCAGATGAATATATCGCTCGTGCCTTAGGTATGGTGAAAGGTCGCGCGGATTTCGTACAGGATTTGTGGGATCAAGCCGACTTCTTCTTTGTTGCTCCCACGGAGTATAATCCTAAGGATGTAAAGAAGCGTTGGAGCGAGCAGACACCGGCCATTATGGAGCAACTTATCGGAGTGCTTGAAGGAATAGATGACATGACATCGGCGAACGCCGAGAAGATAGTGCTTGACTGGATAGCAGACAATGAATATCATTTAGGCAATGTGATGAATGCCTTCCGTCTGGCGGTGGTGGGTGCATGTCGCGGACCGCACATGTTTGATATCACGGAGATTATGCCGCGTGAAGAGGTGGTAGGCCGTATACGCCGCGCCATCGATACTATCAAGCAGCCGGAATAAGATTTCAGAACATCGCAAACCTCATATTCCCATAGAGCGCGTATGACAAATTTCTTGTATTCAGCCGGCATCTGGCTATACAGACAAGGCGTAAGGGTGGCGGGTCTTTCCAATCGGAAGGCTGCCACCCTTGACCGTGGCCTGAAATGTGTCTTCAAGACGTTAAGGCGTGAAGTAGACCCATACACCCGCTATGTATGGATACATGCGGCCTCACTTGGAGAGTTTGAGCAGGGCAGACCGCTGATTGAGAAGATAAAGAGGGAGATGCCGGAAAAGAAGATAATCCTGACTTTTTTTTCACCCTCCGGTTATGAGGTGAGAAAAGATTACAAAGGCGCTGACTTCGTTACTTATCTTCCCTTTGACACACCGCGCAACGTCAGCAAATTTTTGGATATAGTCAATCCGGCGATGGCGATATTTGTGAAATATGAGTTTTGGGGCAATTTTCTGAAGCAACTTCACAAGCGCCGTATCCCGGCATATCTGATTAGTGCGGTGTTTCGTCCGGATCAACTCTTTTTCAAGCCGTATGGAGGATTTTATCGTCGCTGGTTGAAATATTTCAATCATATCTTTGTGCAAGACAACAGCAGCAAGACTCTTCTGGCGCGTATCGGCATAAAGGATGTAACGGTGGCGGGGGATACCCGATTTGACCGCGTGTCAGACATCAAGAGTAATGCCAAATCCATCAAAGAGTTAGACTTATTTTGCGGTCCACGTTCGGCAGAGCGCAAGAATACCGTGTTCATAGCCGGGAGCAGTTGGCCGGAGGATGAAGCCGTGTATGGCGAGTGGCTTAAGTCTCATCCGGAAGTAAAGGCAGTGATCGCACCGCATGAATTTGATGACGAACGTCTTAAGGGGATGTTGCGTCTCTTCGGCCGCGACCGTACCGTATTGCTCAGTGAGGCCCGTGACGGTGGCGCGGAGATAGCCGATCGTCAGGTATTGATTATAGACTGTTTCGGACTTCTGTCTTCTGCCTACGCTTATGCCGATTTTGTTTATGTCGGTGGCGGGTTTGGCGCCGGTCTTCACAATATCAATGAGGCGGCCGTGTATGGCGTGCCGGTGATTTACGGTCCGAATCACTCAAAATTCATAGAGGCTGAAGAGATGAAGACCCTCGGTGGCGGGTTGGCCGTGAGCAGCAAGGAAGGCTTCAAGCGGGTAGCCGACCGGATGCTGTATGACCGCAAGGAGCGGGAGACACGGGGCAAATGGGCCGCGGACTATATCCGCTCCAGTCAAGGCGCCACAGACGCCGTATTCCGGCATATTTTCAAAGCAGATTAGAAATTCGGTGCTGTACGGTCGAGCAGCGTTGGCACTACGGTGACATATCCGTGGGCGAGCAGCCACTCGTCGGTATCTTCAGCGTCGGGTTCGTCGGTGATGAAGCGTCCGGTGAGCCAATAAACGGGTGGTCCGAATGGAGGTTGCATCTCTTCATATTCATCCGTCCATCGTCCCCGGGCAGCTCGGCAATAGCGGAGTCCCTTCAGTTCAGAAGACTTGGGTGCATTAAGGTTAAGACAGACCCCCTCCGGAAGACCCTCAGAGAGCACTTTGAGCACCGTTTCCTCTACAAAAGGCATCATGAAACTGAAGTCAGCCTCAGGGTTATGGTCGCATAGCGAAAAACCGACGGATGGGAAACCGCAGGCAGTGCCTTCGAATGCAGCGCCCATAGTGCCGGAGTAGACCACATTAACGGCAGCGTTGCTTCCGTGGTTGATACCGGTGCATACCATATCCGGGCGACGGTCGCGCATCACGGTATACATAGCCAACTTGACGCAATCCACCGGTGTGCCGTCGACGGCATACCATTCCACGTCCGGTTCGGAGTCGTGATATTCCGTGACCTTTCTGATTCTCAGAGGGCGTTTTACAGTAAGCGCCATGGATTTGGCAGATTGGGCATCCTCGGGACATACAGCCACGACATGTCCGAGTCGTGACAGCATCCGTGTCAATTCATGTACCCCTTTGGCGCGGTAGCCGTCATCGTTGCTTACTAAAAAGAGCGGACGCTTAGGGGGCTGTGTATTGTTATCTCTTTCGAAAATCATAATTTTAACAGTATTTTTTCTTTCCTTTAAGGTAGTAATCTATCACGATGTTGCGGTTAGCACCCGGTAAAGAAGACATATAATCGTAATCGGGATAGTCAGTGTATTTCTTACGCATCGTGCGGAAATCGTTGTGCGCCTTCAGTACGGCCTTAGCATTGGGTATGTCGCCGCTTGCGAGGAATTTTACGAAGGCGAGCGAGTCATAGAGCCGTCTGACAAAGAGCACCCGACGGCCCTTATTACGAGGGTAGTTTTTATGGAGGAGAAGCAGATTATTTCTGAAGTTGAGATAAGTCTTGCGGGGATTTTCCTTCGGTAACGAAGCACCCCCAACGTGATATATTTCCGAGTCGCTAATTGCAAAGACCTTATATCCTGCGCCGCGAATTCGGCAGCAGAGGTCTATCTCCTCCATATGTGCGAAAAAGTCTGCGTCCAGTCCGCCGAGACTCAGATACAGGTCAGTGCGGACTATCAGGGCCGCGCCCGAAGCCCAAGCCACTTCTACGGCTTTATCGTCATACTGGCCGAGGTCATCCTCTACCGTATCGAAAATTCTTCCCCGGCAGTATGGATATCCTAATTTGTCGAGCATGCCTCCCGCAGCGCCGGCATATTCAAACTTCTCCGGATGATGATAGGAGCGAATTTTGGGCTGGGCCGCGCCGGCTTCCGGATGAGTCTGCATGAAAGACAAAAGCGGTTGCCACCAACCCTCTCTCACTTCCACATCAGAATTGAGAAGAAGAGTGAAGGGATAATTGGTGAGTGCAATAGCACGGTTATATCCTTCTGCAAAACCGTAATTCTGTCCCAGTTCGATAACCTTTAACCCGGGATAATTGTCACGCAACCAAGCCACGGAGTCGTCGGTAGAGCCATTATCGGCCACTATCAGATCCACCTCATCACCGGAGGTGTATTTGACGGCAGCCGGTATAAACTGCTTGAGCAGACTGACCCCGTTCCAATTAAGTATAATTACAGCCAACTGTTTCATTTCAATCGAATATTATCGCGAAGAAGAGAGTCCAATAGAGAGGAATGTATTAAGTATTATCAATATCCAAAAGTTTGCCGGTCACAGTCTCGGGTCTATGGGTGTCTATACCCGTAATGAGTACCGGTGAGATAGTATTTATCGCATTTTCGACAAATGGCGCGGAAACACGCAGATAATTGTCAGTCAGTCCGGACATGAGATCAGTGCCGTGTATGCGATGTTCCCAGAGCACGTCGCGTGTTTGTCCGACAGCGTTTTGCATGAAGTCGGCGAGTTTTCTGTCGCTAATCTCCGTAAGTCGGGCCACACGGCGATGTTTCTCTGCGGGGTCGACAGCGTCGCCAAGCAGAAGTGCTTTGGTGCCCGGCCGTTCTGAATATGGGAAGACGTGGAGGCGCGTGATGTCCAGAGAGTCGATAAATTGTAGAGACTTAATCCATTCATCTTCAGTCTCACCACGTGCTCCGGCTATGACGTCGACGCCAATGAAAGCGTCGGGCATCAGTTCGCGTATCAAGGCGATTTTATCTCGAAAAAGAGAGGTTTCGTAGCGGCGGTTCATTAATTTGAGCACATTGTCAGAGCCCGATTGCAGCGGTATGTGAAAATGGTGTTTGAAAGCTCGTGATTCAGTGGCAATCCAATGGAGGATGTCATCGGTGAGAAGATTTGGTTCAATGGAAGAGATACGGTATCTTTCGATGCCTTTCACCTCGTCGAGTCTCTTCAGGAGGGTGAAAAAATCCTGTCCGTTGTCTTTACCGAACTCTCCGATATTTACGCCGGTGAGCACAATCTCCTTTCCACCTTCTCGGGCTGCCATTTGCGCTTGTGCTATGAGTTGGTCAGTATCTCCGGAGCGAGACCGTCCGCGGGCGAATGGGATAGTGCAATATGTGCAGAAATAGTCGCATCCGTCTTGCACCTTAAGCCACCAGCGCGTGCGGTCGCCCCGTTCGCAGGAGGGTCTGAAAGCACGAATATCGAGAGAGGGAGTAGTGTCAACGATACGGTCATGCTCTTTTTCCCAGTGGTCGAGATACTCGTTGATACGCAGTTTTTCGTTGCTTCCGAGCACAATATCGACACCCTCGATGCCGCTTACCTCTTCCGGTTTGAGTTGGGCGTAGCATCCGGTGACAATCATTGTAGACTCCGGCCATTTGGCTACGAGCCGTCGTATCAGGGAACGTCCCTTTTTATCAGCAGTTTCCGTTACGCTGCAAGTATTGACCACGCAGATGTCGGGAGTCTCGAAGGGGGCGGCTCTCCGGAAGCCACGCTCCGAGAGGAGCCTCCCGATGGTGGAAGTCTCTGCAAAATTGAGTTTGCATCCCAAAGTGAAATATGCAGCCTTACGATCGTTAAAATCCGCTATCATACCTTAGTTAAATAAAAAATATACCCTCAACTCTTGACAACGACGATTTTAAGTATTAACTTTGCCATCTGTATGCAATTACGCGAACCCGAGAGGGGGGAGAAGATGTAAGATGTCGTTCTCAAATCACGTAAAGAGGTAGGAGGGGAATACAAAGATATGAAAAATCAGAAAGAATTCAAAATATCCTTCTGGGCAGCTCACGCCACGACGATAGTCAGTGTGACTCTGGTATTGCTTATAGTGGGCATAATAGCAATGATCACGATATCGGCTGAGCGTGAGACGCGACGTCTTCGTGAGCAGATAGAGATTACGGTAATCATAGCAGACAGTATCAGTGAGAGCGCCGGCCAGCGGTTGCTTTCCGACATTCAGCGTCAGCCCTATTGCCGGGATGCCGTACTTGTGACAGCACGAGAGGCGCTTGAGCAGTGGAAGCAGGATACAGGCGAAGATCTTGAAGCACTTTTCGGTGTAAACCCCCTCACTCCGGAAGTGACATTTCATCTTAAGGCTGAATATACGTCAACGGAAAATATAGCGAAGATTTCTCGTCAACTCTCATCGGTAAAGGGTATTGATGAGGTTGTGACGCCCGACTCCGGGATGGTGTCGGCGATGAACAGCAATATATCGCGGCTTACGACGATACTTGCGATAATAGCGGCTGTAATGCTTGTCGTGTCGTTTGTATTGATCAATAATACGGTGCATCTTACGATCTATGCCCGTCGCTTCACTATACATACAATGCAACTTGTGGGTGCCACCAACGGCTTTATCCGGATGCCCATCATCACGCAGAATATGTTGGCGGGAATTGTGGCGGCTCTCCTGGCAGACGGACTGATGGCTGCCGGTCTTGCTTCTGCTCCGCGTGCCGGACTGGAAGATATCGCCGGATATCTGGGATGGCCCACCTTCGGCATCATAGCCGGGGGGATTGTGGCGGTCGGTGCGTTGCTCTGCGCCATTGCCGCCTCGATATCTTCCGCTACCTACCTGCGTAAGGATTATGACAAACTCTTCAGATAATCCCAACTCTCAAGAAATTCAAATTGTCAAAAGTTTCAATTGCAATGAACGATAAAAAATATACCCCGATATTTTCTCGCGTCAATCTGTATATGATGGCGGGATGTCTTGCCCTGATTATCATCGGCTTTATATTGATGTCAGGCTCTCCCAGCACGATTGATAAATTCAATCCGGACATATTCTCGGTGAGACGCATAGTAGTGGGCCCGACCTTATCCTTTCTCGGCTTTCTGTTTATGGCATTCGCTATAATATACACGCCGCGCAAGAAAAATGAATCCGATAAAAAAGATTGATTATGGAATGGCTTGATGCTCTTATACTTGGTCTTGTGCAGGGCTTGACAGAATATCTTCCTGTCTCTTCGAGCGGTCACTTGGAGATATTTCGTGAAATCCTGGGTATAGACCTGCCTAAGGATGGAATATTGCAATTTGATATAATGGTGCATGCAGCCACGGTTTGCTCAACGATTGTCATTTTATGGCCGTTGTTTTCGAGGTTGTGCAGCAGTTTCTTCACCTTCCGTCGCGACAATGACTTTTATTATGTATGCAAGATATTGTTGAGTTGCATACCGATAGGCATAGTAGGCGTATTTTTCAAGGATACGGTTGAGACATTTTTCGGCAGCGGGCTGACTGTTGTGGGTATTTGCCTGATGGTGACAGCATGCCTTCTGACGTTTGCGCATTTCAGTGATACTATTTATGGTCGTATGCTTCCTGCCCGTGCAGGTCGCGACATCACCTGGGGGGATGCGTTTGTGATCGGTTGTGCGCAAGCCCTTGCGGTTCTTCCCGGCTTGAGCCGTTCGGGCACTACGATAGCCACCGGCATTCTGATCGGTGACAAACGAGACAAAGTGGCTTCCTTCTCCTTCCTGATGGTTATCATACCAATCTTAGGCGAGTGTCTTCTTGATATAAAGGATATGATAGCAACCCCGTCAGCATCTGCCGTATCTCCTTTATGTCTGGTAATAGGATTTGTAACTGCATTCCTGTCAGGCTGTTTCGCATGTAAGTGGATGTTGTCACTTGTAAAAAAAGGCAAACTGGTATGGTTTGCGATTTACTGTGTGTTAATAGGCATAATATGTCTGCTATGGAGATAAATCGCGAGTTGGACTTGATAGGTGGCGAGATATTTGCCATAGATAAGCCATTGCGTTGGACCTCCTTTGATGCAGTGAAGCGGGTGCGTGGAGCGATACAGCGTCGTCTGAATGTAAAGAAATTCAAGGTGGGCCATGCCGGCACACTCGATCCCTTGGCCACCGGTGTGCTGATAATATGCACCGGTCGGGCAACTCGCGAGATAGAGTCGCTTCAATCAGGCGAGAAGGAATATGTGGCGGAAATACGTCTTGGCGCGACGACGCCGAGTTTTGATCTTGAGACGGAGATAGATGCCACGTATCCTACGGCGCATATCACGGAAGAGATGATACTCTCTGTGTTGCCACGCTTTAAAGGCTCGATAATGCAAGTGCCTCCGGTGTATTCGGCGGTAAAGGTAGACGGCAGGCGCGCCTATAAATTTGCTCGAAAGGGCAAGGAGGTGGAACTGGCGCCCAAGCAATTATTTATCAGCGACATCGAGATGTTAAGCTTTAAGGAGGATGCTCTGACGGTGAGGGTGGTATGCAGCAAGGGGACATATATACGTGCGTTGGCCCGCGATATAGGTGAGGCGCTTTCTACGGGTGCACATCTCACAGCGTTGCGGCGCACTCGTGTAGGGGCATATACCGAGTCAAAATGTCTTAGCATAGATGAGGCGGTAGAAATGATTGCCAATAGTAAATTATCAGATAATACTAACCCCTCTCCACGAGTTGGAGAGACTGAAGAAAATAAGAAATGAAACTCTCTCAGTTTAAATTTACACTTCCCTCTGACCTGATAGCGCAGTATCCGATTGAAAACCGCGACGAGTGTCGTCTGATGGTGGTCGATGCGCGCGACGGGTCTATCACACATCACATCTTCAAGGATCTTATCAATTTCTTTGAAGAGGGTGATGTAATGATATTCAATAACACGAAGGTATTCCCGGCACGTCTATACGGTAATAAGGAGAAGACCGGAGCGCGCATTGAGGTGTTCTTGCTTCGTGAATTGAATGCAGACCATAAATTTTGGGATGTACTTGTAGAGCCGGCTCGCAAGATACGTATAGGTAACAAACTCTATTTCGGTGATGATGACAGTCTGGTGGCCGAGGTGATAGATAATACGACATCACGCGGCCGGACGCTTCGTTTTCTGTATGACGGTCCGCATGATGAATTCAAGGATTTGCTGTATTCAATGGGCAAGACTCCGTTGCCTGATTATATCAAGCGCATGGCGGATGAGAATGATGCGGAGGCCTATCAATGTATCTATGCTGAGGTGGAGGGCGCTGTGATGGCCCCGGCAGCCGGAATGCATTTCAGCAGGGAGTTGATGAAACGTCTTGAGATCAAGGGTGTGGAGCGTGGCTTCCTGACGCTACACTCCGGACGCGGTAATTTCAAAGAGATCGATGTTGAGGATCTGACCAAGCATCGTATGGACTCCGAGGAGATGTATGTCTCGGGTGATTTGGTGGATATGGTCAACGAGGCTAAAGACCGCAACAGCAATGTCTGTGCGGTTGGCACATCAGTGATGCGTGCCATTGCCTCATCCGTCTGCATGAACGGGCATATAATGCCATATTCCGGCTGGACCAACAAATTTATCTTCCCGCCGTATACATTTACGGTGTGCAATTCAATGATCTCCAATTTCCATATGCCATACAGCACGATGTTGATGATGGTTGCAGCCTTTGGTGGCTATGATCTTGTTATGGAGGCCTATCAGGTGGCCATCAAGGAGAAATATCGCTTCGGAGCCTACGGCGATGCCATGCTTGTAATCAGGGAATAAAGTCTTAGTTCAAATAATTAGGGTGTACCAAAAATGATTTTTGATACACCCTATTATTATTTATAAATAGCTTTTATAATCAAATGTTGTCTTCCATTGGCATGAAGTGCTGCATGGGGTGATAGCAGGCGGGACATTTCTCCGGGGGAGTTGTGCCTTCGTAGATGTAACCGCACACGAGGCATTGCCACTTGATGGGGGTGTCGCGTTTCCAGACGGTGCCGTTTTCGATGCGTTCACGCATCTTGTTGAAGCGAGCCTCGTGATGAGCCTCGATAGAAGCAATGGCGCGGAAACGGTCGGCAATTTCACTGAATCCTTCTTCATCAGCCACCTTAGCTGCATTGATATATGAGTCGACACCTTCCGACTGCTCTTCGGCAGCAGCCACTTTCAGGTTTTCAGCAGTAGTGCCGATGATACCTGCGTCTACCGAGAGGGGAGCAGTGACAACTGCACCATCGGTGAGGTATTTGAAATAAATCTTGGAATGGTGGAGCTCATTGGCTGCAGTCTCTGCAAAGATATTGGCATACTGATAATAACCCTCTTTCTGAGCCTGCTGGGAGAAGAAAGTGTAACGGGTATATGCTGCAGATTCAGCCATATATGAATTAGCAAGGTTTTGCTCGGTCTTTGTGCCGCGAATACTTTTAGTTGTTGTTGCCATAGTATTTTAGTTTTTTTAATAATTGATTTTCTGTAATTCTAACATTTCGCATGAATGATTGGTTCGGTGAAATCTTTAAGTTTTGCTGAAATAGATAATAGATTTTTTTATATTACCCAAAATTAGTATTTTTGTGTAAAGACAAATTTAAGAGGGGCGTAATAAAAGAGAGTTTAAAAAAGGAATGTTATGAGTCGTAAGGCTTTATATACTATGTCATTGTCATGGTTGGCTTTGCCTACAATGATATTTCTGCTGACCTGGTGTAACCTATGGGTTGGCATACCGTTGTGTTTAGGAGTAGCCGGAGTCTTGGCGTCTATATGTGGGAAGATAGAGGGTAGGATGCCATCGGTATTCACATGGAAGGGAGTGTTGATATCATTGATGATAGCCGTATGGATTACGTTAGGAGGAGTAGGCGGTTTCTTATGGCAGAATGAGTGGGATCATGATTTCCGCAATGCACTCTTTGTAGACCTTTTCCGCAATTCATGGCCGGTGGTGAATGGCGATGAGCTGCTGGTATACTATATCGGTTTCTGGCTGCCGGCAGCCGGTGTGGCTAAGTTGTTTGGTTCGCTTGCGCTCGGTTGGGTGATTCAATGGGTATGGGCGTTTATAGGCATAATGTGTGCAATATGGATAGCATTTGACTGTCTTGGAAAGGTGTCGTTAACTTATATATTGCTTTTACTCTTTGTCGGGGGCATAGATATAGTGCCTGCGTTGATGAGATTTGGTGGCGATTATCATTCGGGAGGATTTATGGCTCTTGCAGACGGCGTGATAGAAAACTGGGGTGGTCTGGCCTTTATCGAATGGCCGGATGTGATGATATTCTGGGTTTATAATCAGATGATACCCTCGATGCTGGCGTGTATGCTTATCTTTAAATGTAAGGATGCCGGAGTGACGGTATTAGCGATGGCCATGTTGCTGCTGTGTGCGCCATTGTCGGAAATACTGCTGCTTCCTGTATTGTTATGGCAATTATATGGAGTAATGCGTGGACTGAAGGGGATGTCTGCTTTCCTGAAGAGCCTTTTTACATCTTCCAACATAGTTTCAGTACTTTTGCTCATAGTGGTAGGGACGTATATTACTTCCAATAATACCACCGGATCATCCGGATTGAATCCAATGCTATTTTCACCTTCGTCAGAGCAGATGTTTTATTGGAAACTGCTGGTGGCCGTGATTATATTTTCAATTCTCCCATGGATAGTATTCTCATGGTGTCGACTTCGTCATGAGACGGTCTTTATTCTTATGGCGTGTGTATATGTGCCATGCATGTTTATCCGTCTTGGAGATGGTGCCGACTTTATTTCGCGTACTATCCTGCCGCTGCAATTTTTTGTGCTTTTGCAGCTTACGCAGACAGTGGCGGATAAGAATTATCGCCGGTCAAAATTGTATATGTCGGCATTTGGCGTATGTGTGTTGCTTAGCGCGGTGACGCCGGTGCTTGATATAAGCAGAACTATCGTGCATAGTGTTGATACTCCCCGGGAAGAGTGGCGGCGAGATGGTTTGCCGTCAGTCTTTGCGCCATCGGAGGCTCATGATAATTTTACGGGACCGGCCGATAAATGGATATTCAGTAAGACCCCATTCCACAAAAAATGTTAACTCAGGGGTCGCAGATGTGCTCCGGATTTGGCCTTGCAGTGCGAAGGAACATAGCGGGCTATGTGACTGAGCCAAAAGGCCAAAGGCGGGGTGCAGCTGCGAGAAAGGGGTGTCTTTTGACAAAGTAGAATTTAAATTTAATTAAGAATTTTGATGTTTATATATAATATTTTGCTTACTTTACAGCGTCTTTTCGGTGCCTTTCGCCCATCTCTCCGGTCACTATGCCCGCATAGCTCCCTCCGAGATAGCCGAAATTCACTCGAAAATACGCTGCCCCTGCGTTAACATTTTTTGCGGAATGGGTCTTAGTATGAAAGAGAAGATTAGAGGGATATTGCTACAGAGTGTGCGTCATAACGATCGCCACAATATCATCACGCTTTATACGGAGAGTCGGGGGAGGGTATCCTTTCTTAGTTCTGCGTCTACCGGAAGAGCGGGCAAGATTCGGAAATCGCTGTTAGCCCCTTTGGCGGTGGTGGAGTCGGATGTCAATTTCAATGCGGCGCGCGAATTGCAATATCTGGGGACGGTGCATGTGCCTCACATCTGGCATAGCCTGTATTTCGAACCGGACAAAATCTCAATGACCTTTTTTCTGTCAGACTTTCTGTCATCGTTGCTGCGTAAGTCGCCGGAGGATGCGTCGCTCTTCAGATATCTTGTATCGGCCATAGATGTTCTTGACCGTTCAGAACGTTCGGTGGTGAATTATCATCTTTGTTTTCTTCTGAGGCTATTGCATTTTATGGGTGTCGAGCCGGACTTCGGCAGTTATGAATCCGGCAGAGTCTTTGATATGCGGGAGGGTATTTTCAGAGCTCCGGAGGAGGTGGCTCACCATGATATAATTCCTGCGACTTATGCAGCGTATATACCGCGTCTGGCGCGGATGACATTTTCAACGATGCATCGCTTTCGTTTCTCGGGAGAGCAACGTCGGATGATAATGAATTATCTGATGCGCTATTACTCGATACACCTTTCAATCCCTCCGACCCTGAAAAGCCTCGACATCCTTCACGACCTCTACAGCTGAAGCA
>CAYVZJ010000042.1:0-24176 GCA_964456155.1 uncultured Sangeribacter sp. | reverse complement strand
AAGTTTCCATAAATGAAAATTTATACAGGTATCGCCAGTCAGCAGTTTCATTCAAAATATACATTCAATTCCAGACCCAGTTCTTTTGATATACCATTTAGGGTGCCTTCCATCGTGTCAATTCCCTTTATGATATAGTAATCGCCAATCTGCACGTAGGAGTATGTTGGAGAATTTTCAATAGATTCATATTTTTCTTTGGATATCAGGGGAGCCTTATTGCGGGAATATCCCTTCTTTGTAATAACATCAGCGGCTGCATCAAGACCAATTTTATCCAAAGCTTGTATATATGAATCAAACTGCGTATCACCCTTAATGTGAGAGCCATCCGGGAATTCAACTATTAGCTTCCGGCCGGAGGATCGTTTCGTAGCTTCCTCTGTGTTGGCTGTATTATCTTCTGAAACTACGGAATTTAGTCCCAACTCTACCAGATTAGCCATAAAATCGGCCAGCGACTTGTTGTTCTTGATTGGGAAAAAGTTTCTAAAAGTTATCGGTTTGTTGATTGGTTTGCCCTCTCTGTCAGACACTTCATGGATAAAAGGTTTCTTTGTAAGGTCATAATCCTTGAATACATCACTCCATAGATAGAACAAGACTTTATTTACAAAGACTTTTTCAGAGATGGTGTCATTCTCTTTCAAGCTCTCAATGCTTTTCTTGTCAGGCTTGGCGAAGAAATATCCCATCTGTTTATCTTCTGAAACAGTGACAGTCTCTATTTCTTTATTGATTATTTCCAAAAAGTTTCCCCAATAATAAGTCTTGTCTCCGACTTCAAATTTCCAGTTAAGATGCTCACTGGAATTCTTATCAACCGGATTTGTGTCGATTGGCATATATTCCCAGTTCCAACGGCGTTTGAAAGCGCTGTCAATGGGAAACAGGGATTGGTCGGAGGTATTCATAGTAGCCCATATTCTCATGTTGGGAGGGAGAATGAGTTTGGTGCCGTCCAGTATTGACTGGCCAATTTGTTCTTGTGCTCCGCTATCCTTTTTGAGAATAAATCTACGGATAATATCCTTTTGTTCTTCTGAAAAACCGGCAAATCCGTTTTCGTCATCTCTAAGAAATCGTGCAATATCCTCATCAGCACTAATTGCATAGGAAGAACTGCCGATGTTATTTCTATCAAGAAGCTGAAACAGGTCACCGAAGATTTGAGCACAATTACCTCTGTTGATTTCTTCAATCACGAGATAGAAGGGATTGTCTTCTGTCTGCGAATATCTTTCCCAAGCTGCGACGTATGCTTTAAGAAATGCCTGAGGAACATATTTGTAGACAATCTTCTTTTCCTTTCCTGTATGTTCACCCTGTGGTTGTGCTAAGTGTACCTCCTTGCCGACAAAGGCTGACATGGGGACATCATCCATGGTTGGTTTGTATGCCCCCACAAAGCCCGCATAATCACTGTCAGGATGAAAAGTAGTTCTGACAGAATTGTTCTCATCGGCGACTCTATCAATAGTATAAGACTTTCCTGTACCGGGAGCACCGTAATATATCAGTTGGAGAGGCTCGTCAATCTCAAATTTGAAAGGAGTTTCTCTATGTTTATTTTCAAATTGTTGAAAGAAAGCTAATTTGTCGATTCTGTCCATGTCTCGCTCTTTAAATATTTCTTCATAATTTGGCAACAATGTCGCTTGAAGAGTTTTGTCAATAGCTATTACTCGACTGTAATTATTGAAACAATTGACTAAAATGTCTACATTGTTTATTGGTTCACCAAATACGTCTTTCGTAATGTCATTAAAATTCGCGGTGTTATTATGTTTTTTTAGATAGTCCACAAACGCTTCTAGAACAATTACAGGTTTATCCATATTATGGAAACCTCGTTTTGTATATGGATTAGGTACGTAATACCGTTTAAACCAGTGATAAAGGTAAGCGCTTGCCTCTTCTTCTGTTATGTCACGATTGAATCTTGGGATGTAGATTCCCTCGTTTTCAACATACAATCCTAATTGACATGCAAGTTGGTATGGAGTAATAAAAAAAGCATCTCCATATATCGATTTTTTCATCATCATTCTAAAAT
Organism: uncultured Sangeribacter sp.; assembly: GCA_964456155.1. GTDB lineage: Bacteria > Bacteroidota > Bacteroidia > Bacteroidales > Muribaculaceae > Lepagella. The sequence goes on along the minus strand of CAYVZJ010000042.1, from coordinate 22,120 downwards.
CAGATGATGAAAGCATAGTTTTTGGTAATTGTGAAACTAGTTCACATACATTTTTAGGAGTAGAATTTCTCCATCTACACAAAGGATCAGCCATTTTCTATTCCATATTTTGTTATATCCATTTGCTTTAATAAAGCTATAAGACAGTCAACAACAATACTATTACCTGCTTGCTGATACATAGAGGTATCTGATACAACAATTTTAAAATTGTCTTTAAATCCCATTAAACGAAGGCATTCTCTTGGGGTAAGTTTCCGTATCCTTCCTTTATGTGTGACATAGTTATCCACCCCCGCTCTATGCATTTTATGCATAGATTGAAGAAGAGGTCTGGCTATGTCTAAGTCTGTCTGTATGGTAGTCCTAAAATTCTTGGTGCCCGGTGTAAGAACATATTGTTTGACTTTATCTGACAGGTAATACTTCTCTTCAACATCGTTAACATCAAAGACAAACTCATCCCAACCTTCCTCGAAGATTTCATTGTTAGTTTGAGGATGGTATACGAAATCGCCGTGCCAATTAAATTGTTGGTTTCTTTTTTGGCAAAGTGCAATGTCCCCATTGATTTGAGTGTAGCACTTTGAGCGATTCTTACTGGATGTAACGAACTTTATGCCTTTCTCTTTGAGAAAATATTTGGTATCTATGAAATCTTCTAAAAAATCATACATCCGATACTCCAAAGGTATTGGATGAGGAAACTCAAATTCTACTTTCTCCTTAAAACCCACACAAAATATTCGTTCTCGATGCTGTGGAATGCCAAAATCTTTACTATTCATAACTTTATAAAAGATATGGTATCCACAATATTCCTCAAATGTTGAGCGTATAACTTCCCACGTATTACCTTTGTCGTGGCTCAAAAGTCCTTTTACATTTTCAAAAATGAACACTTTGGGTTCACATTCCCTGATTAATCTTGCGAATTCACGAAATAGCGTTCCGCGTGTATCTTCAAATCCTTTCCTTTTGCCCACCATTGAAAACGCCTGACAAGGTGCTCCTCCAACTAAAATATCAACATTACCTTTATAAGGCGTAGCATCAAATTCATGAATGTCTTTGTGCCAATGAGTTTCATCAATATTATAATTTGCAAAATAGGATTGCTTTACTTTCTCATCTATGTCACCAGCAAAAACGATGTCAAAGTCTAATCCTAATCGAATAAAAGCTTGTTCTATTGCACCTATCCCACTGAACGAAGTGGCAAGTCTGATTTTTCTCTTTGGAAATTCAAACTTGCGTTTTTCCCAACTACCCAAATCCTCATTATTCTGTATAATATTTTTAGTGGATTTTGACATCGCTAAAACCTAATAACTATCCATATAGATAAGACTGGAGACCAATTCTTGCGACTAAATGGAAGTTTTGTAGTTTATTAATATGGTGAAATTATTATTTTGGTCTCGTGGTGCACGGGATAGCGTGCAGATTGTAAAATTAGTAAATTTTTCTGAAATTCCGGCTATCAAGAGGGGAGATTTACTTTTGAAAAGATATGGATGTGAGGTAATGAGTTTGACAGTGCATGAATTAACTATCTTTATCCTTACCATATGTCGCCTCTGCCTCGGCTGCAATCTGAATTGAAGGGGCTGCTGTTTCGTATGATGTCGTGCGGACCGGCTGGATTATTGAGTCGTATAACTCCTGCAGATATTCCTCACGACCTGAGACTTTCCTTATATCGCATTCCCACACACGGATGACACGCCACCCGAGAGCTTTCAGTTCCTCTTCGTTGCGAAGATCACGTGCGATATTGCGCTCAATCTTTTCTTTCCAGAAATCTACATTGGTTTTTGGCAACCGATAGTATCTGCATCCGGCATGTCCATGCCAGAAACATCCATCGACAAAAATGACTGTCCTGTATTTAGCTAACACAATATCAGGTCTGCCCGGTAATTTCCTCACCTGGACGCGAAACCGCAGGCCTTTGGAGAAAAGATACCTCCTGACAATCATCTCCGGTTTGGTGTCTTTCCCCTTGATTGCTGCCATGCAACGGCTCCTCTGTTCCGGTGTCATCACATCAGCCATAGGGATTATAGTGTGCCGTTTTGGAGGTAGTTGTTCCAGTCTTGGCGGGAGCCTACGAAGGTGTTCAGGTCTACGTCTCCTCGGATGCCTTTTACTTTGCCGTGATGGTCGTATTGCCAGAAGGTCCATTCGGCGTCTATCGGGATGCGGTTGAAGGAGCAGATCCATAGGGCTGTGCCGGGGAGGGCATCCCTTACCATCTCGTAGCTGTCCTTATTGGTGTATACAATCACACTGTGTCCGCTGAGATTGAGGTATTCGGCCATATCGATGAGTCGCTGCTTGACTTCCTCTTCCGGTATGGAGTCGTTGTTATATGCCTTTTCAAAATCAATGACAGGATGCAGGTCGAGTTTGCGATTGCCTATCATGGAGAGGAAATTCTGGGCTTGCAGGATGCCGTTCTGGTCAAATTTAAAGAAATGATAAGCGCCGATTTTCAGTCCGGCATGAGAAGCCTTGTCATAGTTGATGCGGAAGTTAGGGTCATGGAAGGTGACACCTTCAGTGGCTTTGATAAAGACGAAGTCAATGCCATCGCGGGCAGCCGCGTCGAGGTTCATCATACCGTTATGTCTTGAGACGTCAATACCCCTTACAGGGTATCTCTCCGGGTCGACGAAAGGCGGGGAGACCATGAAATTATGGTAAGCCCAGATTCCGGCACAGACGAGCGCTACCGACATCAGCAGAAAAGCGATGGTGGCACGTATATCCTTGACCTTCTGCATGGCAGGAAGCCTCTTTTGGGGAACGGAGCCTTTGATTTTCATTAATTACTGAATCATTATTGGTAACGCGAATACAAATATAGTCTATTGTGGTGAAATATGTAGTCTATTGTAGTGAAATTATCTCTTAAAAATTATTAAATTTGCAGTATGTATCATCTGTTAGTCATAGTTGTGGCGCTTTTAGCTGTGGTCAGAGGTTATCGTCGTGGCCTGACGGGACAGGTGACGTCTGTGCTTGGTCTGGCCTTTGGCGTGATATGCACTCATATCTTTCTCTCCGGAGTTACCGATTTTACGTCGATGATGGTGGGCAGAGAGAGTGATACTGCAGCCGGCGGATATCTGGCTGAAAATCTTGCTGCCTTGCTGATATATAGCGGGGTATATCTGCTTTTCAGGAGTATCACGGGGATAGTGCGTAAGGCTGCCAGTATGCTTGGCACGAGTCTTTTGGATTCTCTTCTCGGAGCCTCCTTCTGTATCTTCAATTATCTGTTGTTGCTCTCGCTTGCCTTCAATGTGTATGTGGGTTTTAAACCCGACTCATCGTTGATGCATGACGGGCGGTCGGATGACGGCAATCTGGTAAATCTGGTGCTTCGTATAGCACCGGCTACATTGGGGAGTGAAAGCTTCGAGGACTTTTCGCATAGCATGCAACTTAGAGAGGCCCGAAAGATATCGTGCAACCAAATAGAGAATGTAAACGTTAAGAGAATAGAGGCGACAAGCGCCATTTCTTTGTCAAGAACGAATAAAATATTGAAACGAAGATATATATGTTGAAAGTAGCCAATCTCCGCGCGGAGATAAATGGAAAAGAGATATTGAAAGGGATTAATCTGGAGGTGCGCCCCGGTGAGGTGCATGCCATAATGGGTCCGAACGGCTCGGGTAAATCAACACTCTCGATGGTATTGGCCGGCAATCCGGCATATACAGTGACGGGTGGCTCGGCGGAATTTTACGGCAAGGATCTTCTTGCCATGCCTCCGGAGATACGCAGCCATGAGGGTCTTTTCCTCGGTTTTCAGTATCCGGTGGAAATTCCCGGTGTGTCGATGGTCAACTTCATGCGTGCTGCAGTGAATGCCAAGCGCAAATATTTCGGAGAAGAGCCGATGAGCGCTTCCGAATTTCTCAAAATGATGAGAGAGAAGCGCGCAGTGGTGGAACTCGACAACAAACTCGCATCGCGTAGCGTCAACGAAGGCTTTTCCGGCGGCGAGAAGAAGCGCAACGAGATATTCCAGATGGCTGTGCTTGAGCCACGTCTCTCTATCCTTGACGAGACCGACAGTGGTCTTGATATTGACGCTTTACGCATTGTGGCCGAAGGTGTAAATAAATTGAAGAGCGACAATAACGCGACGATAGTGATAACGCACTATCAGCGCCTTCTTTACTACATCAAGCCCGACATCGTGCATATCCTGTATAAGGGACGCATAGTGAAGACGGCCGGTCCGGAACTTGCTCTCGAACTTGAAGAGCGTGGCTATGACTGGATTAAGGAAGAGGTGGAACGAGGCGAGAACAGGTAATTGTCCGGAGGAGCAGTAATGGATAAAGCATTAAGACAATATATAGAGCTGTATGAGGAGCATCGCAAGACGATAGAGGGTCTGTCATCGCCGTTGCTCAACCGCCTGCGTGAGAAAGCGGCGGAGAGCCTGCGTCATGAGCGTCTGGCCCGACTTGGAAGCGAGAATTACGAGATCACGTCACTCCCGGAAATGCTTGGTAAGGACTATGGTCTCAATATCAATAGAGTGGCCATGGATGTCAATCCTTCGGAGTCATTCAAATGTGGCGTGCCGCGACTGAGCACCGCTCTCTTCATGATGGTCAACGACCGCTTTGCCCTTACACCGTTGAGCCTCAACGGCCTTCCGGAGGGTGTGACTGTAGGAAGTATGAACGCTATCGGTATAGAACAGGGAGAATTGCTGTCAAAATACTACGGTAAATTAGCCTCGCTGAGTAATCCGATAGTGGCTCTCAATACGATGCTTGTACAGGATGGTATCGTGGTGCATGTCGCGAAGGGGGTGAAGGTAGACAAGCCTCTTCAGATAGTGAATATCATGCGGTCGGCTGTGCCAATGATGGTGGTGAGACGTGTTCTGGTAATAGCAGAGGAGAATGCCGAGGTTGAGATATTGGCTTGTGACCATACCCAGAATCAGGATGTGGATATGATGAATCTTCAGACGGTGGAGATTTTCGCCGGTGAGGGGGCTCACGTACAATATTATGAAATGGAGGAAAGCAGTCGTAAGAGCTCACGTCTCAGCGCACTGTATCTGCAGCAGGAGGCTTCAAGCAACGTTACGATCAACGGCATAACACTCTATAACGGCACAACCCGCAATGAATACCATTGCCGCTTCGTGGCTCCGGGAGGGTCGCTATGTCTTTGCGGAATGGGAATTGAAGATGATGAGCGTCAGGTGGATACATATTCTCATGTAGAGCATGCTGCGGGACATTGCTATACCGATGAGCTGTTTAAATACGTGATTGACGACCGCAGTAAAGGATGCTTCACCGGTCTAATAAAAGTGGATGAGGGAGCAGCGGGCACGGAGGCTTATCAGTCAAACAGAAATCTTGTGGGCAGCAATGAGGCAAGAATGTTCAGCAAGCCGCAGCTGGAGATATACAACGATGATGTGAAATGCTCTCACGGTTCGGCAACGGGTCGTCTTGATGAGTTGCAACTCTTCTATATGCGCACGCGAGGTCTTGATGAGAAAGAGGCTCGCCTGCTGCTGAAGCAGGCCTTCCTGAGTGACGTGATAGATAAGATAAAGATGCCGCATCTTCGTGAGCGTCTCACTTATCTTGTAGAGCGCCGGTTTGCCGGAGGTGACGCGTCGTGCGCCGGGTGTCAGTCATCAGATGGCTGCGACGCTACGTCAGAATTATTAAAGGTGGAATAGAAGATTGAGAAATGGCTGAGAAGCAGAGATATAATGTAGGGGGAATAAGAGATAAATTTCCGGCCCTGGATGTTAAAGTGCAGGGGAAGCCCTTGATATACCTTGATAATACAGCCACGTCTCAGACACCCCGGGAGGTGGTGGATGAAATGGTGGCCGGGTATTACGAGCGGAAGGCCAACGTGCATCGTGGCGTACATACACTGTCGCAGGAGGCCACTGCCAGCCAGGAGGCCACGCGCCGGCGTGTGAAGGATTATATCAATGCAGAGTCAGTGGAGGAGGTGATATTCACCCGGGGCACTACGGAGGGTATCAATCTTGTGGCCTCATCGTTTGGCTCACGGTTTAAGGAGGGTGATGAGGTGATACTTACCGTGATGGAGCATCATGCCAACATCGTACCCTGGCAATTGCTTCAGAAGCGCACCGGAATACGCTTGCGAGTAGTGGATATCAATGACGCAGGCGAACTGGATCTTGATCAATATCGTGGTCTTTTCAACGAACGCACGGTGATGGCCTCTTTCACTCACGTCAGCAATGTCTTAGGCACGATTAATCCTGTGAGGTCGATGATAGCGACGGCTCACAGTCACGGCGTGCCGGTATTGGTGGATGGAGCGCAGGCAGCGCCTCATCTTCGTATAGATGTCCGTGATCTGGATTGCGATTTTTATGTCTTTTCATCGCATAAGATGTATGGGCCGACGGGAATCGGTGTGCTGTATGGCAAGCGGAACTTGCTTGAGGAGATGCCTCCGTATCAGGGTGGGGGAGAGATGATAAGTCATGTCAGTTTTGAGCATACCACGTTTGCCGACCTTCCCTATAAATTTGAAGCCGGCACACCTGACTTCGTCGGCATAGCGGCCTTCTCAAAAGCATTGGATTTTCTTGAAGAGACCGGACTTGAGAGGATTGAGGCGCATGAAGAGGAATTGCTGCGACACACGACGCATCGGATGGAGTCGGAGATAGAGGGTCTGCGAATATACGGACACTCTGCACATAAGAGCGCCGTTATCTCCTTTCTTGTGGATGACATCCATCCTTATGACATGGGAATGCTGCTTGACGGCTTAGGTGTGGCTGTGCGTACGGGACATCATTGTGCTCAGCCGCTGATGGAGCGTCTAGGCATCCCGGGAACAGTGCGTGCCTCATTTGCGGCCTACAATACGATAGAAGAGGCCGACGCCTTTGTGGAAGCGTTGAAGCGCGTCACGTCAATGCTGCGCTAACTTTTTGGTCTATATTCTGAGTGAAGAGGTAAAATCCGGCTATCAGAATAGCGTGTAATTTTGCGAATTGGGCAAAATTAGTTATCTTTGTATCTATGAGTGAAAAGACGGAAGATATCTTTGATTATAGCATAGAAGAGCCGGAAGAGCAGCCGGTGAATGCCGATGCCGGCAGTTATGATGACTCAGCGATTCAGACCCTTGACTGGAATGAGCATATACGTCGTCGTCCGGGTATGTATATTGGCAAACTTGGTGACGGCACGCATGCCGAAGACGGTATCTATGTGTTGATGAAGGAGGTAGTGGATAATTCCATCGACGAATTCAACATGGGAGCCGGCAAGCGCATAGACATTACGCTGACGGAAGATGGCGATTGCACGATAAGGGACTATGGACGCGGCATACCGTTGGGTAAGGTGCGCGAGGTGGCGTCTGAGATTAATACGGGCGGTAAATTTGATGATAAGAATTTCAAGAAGTCGGTAGGTCTCAACGGTGTAGGTCTAAAGGCAGTGAATGCCCTCTCTACATTTTGCGAAGTGATATCTTATCGCGACGGCAAGATGGTGCGCGTGTATTTTGAAGAGGGCAGACTCGTGGAGCAATCCGAACAGTTGGATACTGATGAGCCCAACGGCACGCTTGTCAGGTTTCATCCTGACCCGAAACTATTCAGAAACTATCACTTCAATCCGGAATATGTGGAGACGATGGTGAATAATTATACCTATCTGAACACCGGTCTTCAAATATATTATAACGGCAAGAAATATGTGTCGCGACACGGTTTGCTTGATCTTCTTAAAGAGAAAATCAACGTAGATCCCCTCTATCCGATAATTCATCTGAAGGGTGAGGATATCGAGATAGTTCTGACTCACACCGACCAATACGGCGAAGAGTATTACTCATTTGTCAACGGTCAGCATACCACCCAGGGAGGCACTCACCTGACAGCCTTCCGTGAGCACGTGTCACGCACCATCAAGGAATACAGCGGGAAAGGCTATGAGTTCAGCGACATTCGCAACGGCATGGTGGCTGCGGTAAGTGTGCGCATTCAGGAACCGGTTTTTGAGTCGCAGACCAAGACCCGTCTCGGCAGCAAGGAGATAGCGCCGGGCAGTCAGACTACGGTCAATAAATTTGTGGGCGATTTCATCAAGAAAGAACTTGATGATTATCTTCACAAGACACCCGATACAGCCGATCAGATGCTGCGTAAGATAGCAGCGAGCGAAAAGGAACGCAAGGCGATGGCGGGAGTGGCGAAGCTGGCTCGCGAGAAGGCGAAGAAAGTGAGTCTGCATAATCGCAAATTGCGCGACTGCCGGGTGCATTATAATGATAACCAGAAGGCCAACTCTAAGAATGACGATACCGACCTTCGTGATGAGTCATCTATCTTTATCACTGAGGGTCTTTCGGCATCGGGCACCATTACAAAGGTGCGCAATGCTCAATATCAGGCCGTATTCTCACTTCGCGGCAAGCCGCTGAATACCTTTGGCATGACGCAAGAGGTGGTATACAAGAACGATGAGTTTAATCTGCTCCAGGCAGCGCTGAATATTGAGGACGGCATAGAGGGATTGCGATATAATAAAGTCATCATCGCTACCGATGCAGATGTAGACGGCATGCATATACGTCTGCTGATTATCACCTTCTTCCTGATGTTTTTCCCGGATTTGATCAAGAAGGGACATGTATACATCCTGCAGACCCCGCTATTCCGTGTACGGAGCAAGGCTGCTGCAAAGCGTGGCAGATCAAAGCGACGTGGCAAAGGCGAGGAGGAGAAGGGTGAAAAAGATACTTATTACTGCTACAGTGATGAGGAGCGAGTGGCAGCTATCAAGAAATTGGGAAATAACGCAGTCATCACACGATTCAAGGGTCTTGGTGAAATCAACGACGAGGAATTTGCGGAGTTTATAGGTCCGGACATGCGCCTTGACCCGGTGGTGATCAAGCGGGATGATATTCCTGATCAACTTCTTGAATTTTATATGGGTAAGAATACTCCTGACCGTCAGAATTTTATTATAGACAATCTTCTTGTGGAGGATGATTCGCAGATATGAAGAGAGCGTTATATCCCGGTAGTTTCAATCCATTCACGAAAGGCCATCTGGATATAGTGGCCCGCGGTCTTCGTCTTTTCGACCATATAGTGATATGCATAGGTGTGAATATCAACAAGCCGGAAAGCGTAGAGAAGGCTGAGCAGACGTGCGCTCATCTGAGAATGCTGTTTGATGGCTATCCTGTAAGCGTAGTGACCAACTCCGGGCTTACAGCCGACATGGTAAGGCGTGAAGAGGCCGTATGCGTGATAAGGGGAGTGCGCAGTGGGATGGATTATGAATATGAAAAGACGATGGCAGATACGAATATGGCGATAGCAGACGTAGAGACAGTGATGCTATGTGCGCGTCCGGAGTTAAGCAGTGTCTCCTCGTCGATGGTGCGGGAACTGGCTCATTTCGGACACGATGTGAGTCCGTATATAGCGACGCGAGAGGATGTGGAAAGAGAATGCTCGCCGGTGAAAAAGGCGTAAATAATAAAGAATTGAAATGAAAATGAATATAAGAAGAATATTGCCGTTAGCCATATTGATTGGCGCAGTGTCGGCTGCCGTGGGTTTTAACCTCAATATCGGTATGCCGCAGCAGAAGTTGCTGATAGCTCAGCAGGCTGTACGTGAGCTGTATGTAGATAGTGTGGATGAAGATAAATTGGCGGAAGATGCCATACGGGGCATGCTTGAGCAGCTGGATCCTCATTCATCATATTCCACAGCTGAGGAGACCCGCGAACTAAATGAGCCTTTGGAAGGTAATTTCAGCGGTATAGGCATAGTCTTCAATATGACGAAGGACACCGTGTATGTGATACAGACAGTGAGTGGCGGTCCGTCCGAGCGTGTCGGTATGCTTGCGGGCGACCGGATAATAGCGGTCAACGACAGTAATATCGCCGGAGTGAAGATGAAGAATAAGGATATAATGAAGCGTCTTCGCGGCCCGAAAGGTAGCCGTGTGGATGTCACCGTTCTCAGAAAGCAGGAGGGCAAGACCGACACGATTCCATTCAGTATCACTCGAGATGATATACCCATTTACAGCGTAGATGCAGCGTATATGGTGGATGACCATACCGGCTATATCCGTCTGAATAAGTTCGGCGCGGAGACTCACAAAGAGGTGGTAGACAAATTGAAAGAACTCAAGGGTAAGGGGATGACAGCGCTGATACTTGACCTTACCGATAATGGCGGCGGCTATCTTCAGGCAGCCATCGATCTGCTTGGGGAATTTCTCGACCCCGGCAAACTCGCCGTGTATACCGAGGGTCTGAATTCGCCGCGTTATGATGCTTATACAGCACCTTCGGAGCGTCGCGGACCAATTTTTGCCAACGGTCCTCTTGTAGTGATGGCCAACCAGTATTCAGCCTCTGCCGCCGAGATTACAGCCGGTGGGGTGCAAGACTGGGACAGAGGTGTGGTAGTAGGCAGACGCACATTCGGCAAAGGCCTTGTGCAGCGGCCGATACCTCTTCCGGACGGTTCGATGATACGTCTTACGGTGGCTCACTATTATACTCCCACAGGAAGGGATATTCAGAAGCCATACGTCAAGGGAGATGAGGATGGTTACCGTAAAGATATCGAGGATCGCTTCAATCACGGTGAGTTGATGCACGGCGACAGTGTGAAATACAATGACTCACTGCGATATGAGACACTCGTGCGTCATCGCACGGTGTATGGCGGAGGTGGTATATATCCCGACCGTTTTGTGGCGCTTGATACTACTGAGTATACCAAATATTACCGTAATGTGATGGCAAAGGGTATCTTCAATAAGTTTGCCATGGACTATGTGGATAAAGAGCGCAAGGCTCTGAAAAAGAAATATCCCACGGATGATGCCTTTGTGAAATCATTTGAGGTAACCCCCGCAATGCTTGCCGAAATTAAGGATATGGCTGACAAGGAGGAGGTGAAATTTGACGAAGAGGAATATGAGCGCAGTCTCCCCCTTATGCGCATGATGATAAAAGGCTTGATAGGCAGAGACGTGTATGATAATGCCACCTTCTTTAAGGTGTATAATGAGCATGACCCCTTATTTAAGGAAGCCTTGCGAGTGATTAATTCTCAAGACTACACAACGATACTTTCAGGTAATCCGGTAAACTGATGAAACGCACGATAATCATATATATTCTCTCCCTTTTGTGTCTGTCGCTGAATGCGCAGTCTTCGATAGTATGTGAAAAGGCTACGGATTGTGATTGCTCAGTATGCGGGCATGGGAAAAATGTAGTAAATGTTGACTCCATATGGGAGTCGATAGAGATTACGCCGGCTGTAAGCAAGTATTATCAGGATTACGGAAAGACGGCTATAGAGATGCCGTTGGTATACAGCGGGTATATGAGCGTCCGGAAGTTTAAGCCGGAATTGTCGGCATCCGCATCAGACTATCAACTGCCGGAATGGTATACAGTGTCAATGCGCGCCTCCCGTCAGTTGCGTGATTTGCGTTATCAGTATATGATAGCCAATCCGGAGAGGATATCGTATGCGAGCTGGGATGTGCCGCCGCCGCCGTCACTGCCTGAAGATGAATATGACTTCATGACCTTTATAAAGAGTCTTGATTTGCCGGAGGTGGATGCAGAAGCAGCGGTGTTGCCGGAATTTGAGGTGAGACGTCGAAACTGGCTTCACCTGTTGGCTGCCGGACTTCACGTATCTCAAGCATACGTGAGCAGCAACTGGTATCAAGGCGGCACGTCATATCTCTCTCTTCTCTTTAACTTCAATTGGGAGGTATCACTCAATCAGGTGTATCATCCCAATCTGATGTTTAATTCTGCACTTAGTTATAAACTTGCCATCAGCACCAATCCCAAGGGTTCGCTTCATAAGTACAGTATCTCCCAAGATCAGTTGCAATATAACCTGAAGGCCGGTTTCCGTGCATGGCAGAAATGGTTTTATTCAGCGACGCTGCAATTCAAGACACAGTTTTTCAATGCTTATCCGGCGGATTCACCGGCAATGACAGCCTCATTTCTATCTCCGGCTGACTTAAATATCGGTCTCGGTATGACGTATGCTACGACCGGCAGAGGTGGCAGCCTGAAATTTGCAGCCTCGATATCTCCGATATCTTACAATATGAAAGCCTGTCTGTCAGACCGGATAGACAAGACACAGTTTAATATAGCACCCGGCAAGCATACTCACAGTGAGATAGGTAGCAATGCAGAGCTGACGTTAGACTGGCAGATCACGAGCAATATCAGTTGGAAGTCACGAATGTTCCTTTTTACGGATTATTCTTATTTTCAAGCCGACTGGGAGAATACGTTTAATTTCAACATCAACCGTTTTCTCTCCACCCAGCTCTATGTCTATCCTCGCTTTGACTCAAGTTCGGATTTCAATTCATCCCGTTGGCATCACTGGATGCTGAAGGAGATACTCTCACTGGGAGTGACATATACCTTTTCTACCAAGCCGTAATAAAGGATGTTGCGGATAGGAGTGTTATTATTATTGTCCGGGATATTCCTGACTCTGAAAGGTGAGACTGCTCCTCTGCCGGTAGACATTACAGAGGCACGGGAGTATGCTGACCGTATAGGCACGGGAGGCGTAGAGGGTATATGGGAATACACCGGAGATGGTATCACAGTGCTGATCATTCGTGACAAAAGGGAGAACTATCGTTACACTATCAGCGTGGTAGAGTCGGCAGACGTGCGTCTGAAGCCGGGTGACATCATGGGTTATCTTATGGAGTCGGCAAAGCCGGGAAAATTCCGAATGAGCCTATGCACCACGGTAGAACATGGACTGCCGGGCAGACTGTGTGATTGTGTGGCTACGTTGTCATCTGACAAGGAGTCGCTGGTGGTAGAGGGCCTTAAGGTAAAGGTGAAAATCAGTGGCTCGACGATATTGCCGGTATTCTGGAATAAATTGCGCTCCACGTTGCGTATCAGCGTAGATAATCCACTTGAGAAATTGCCTGAAGGGATGCGACGGGTTTATCCATCTTATGATGGCAACGGTTCGTCGCGTTTTCGTGTGCGGTATCTATAACAGCTTAGAGCGATGAATATTCGAGAGGATAAAATATGCAGAATTCTGTCGTCCGCTGTGCTGGTCATCGTATTATTACAGCCCGTAAATATTGACGGTAAGCGCACGCGCCTGTCGCTTAAGGCGTCGAAGACGGAGAGAACAGAGGCGCGTCCATGGGAGGAAGAACTGAATTGTGAGACAGATTCCTTAAGATTTGAGATGCTATGTGAGGATATAGTCTTTACCGGGTATGACAAACCGCTGACGTCTGCTCGCGAGACGTGGATAGTGCAAAATAATACTGATGCTGCGATACGCTCAATGAGGGTTGAGATTACTTATCTTACCCCCGAGGGTAAATTGCTGCATAAGAGAGAGGCGGATGTCAAGAGTGCAGTTCCGGCCGGAGAGACCCGCATGGTAGAAGTAAAGAGTTTTGACAGTCAGAAATCCTTTTACTATTATAAAAGTCAGGCGCCACGCAGAAGCGCGACGCCGTATATGGTAAAAATCCGAATTGTCAGTATCGTGATAGATAGAGATTAATATTAATTGAGTAACAATAGTATTACTCAGAATATTGGAATGCGCGGTAAGAATCGCGGCGTTCGTTGTCTCTTCTTTTAAGATAAGAAGTGGCTTTACGTGAGAGATATCTTTCGATGAATGCATCGAGCGAAGAGTGTCCCGGACCAATTAGTGCAATAACAGCTGCTGTAACGGTGACGATTATTGAGACATCATGCATTCCGGCGAATGTTAGTGAAGATGCAGCCGCCAGTTGGGTAATGGCCAGCGTAATCAATGATAGGCGAGTCATGAATCCGCCAATAGTCAAAAATCCGAGAATATACAGGAGAGCAGAATTTGCATTACCGAGCCCGAGCGCTGCAATAGCGATGACGAAAATTCCAAGTGCGCAGCGTGCTATTAAAGTAACGGCGTCCATTGGGGCAGAGAGTCCGGACTGCCTGCCTGACACTCCGAAGACTAATTTAAGTAGCACCGGAAGCAGACTGGAGTCGTCTGCGTCTGCGATATTGACGGAATTTCTGAGAGAATCGGCAACGGTATTGACACTTTTCTCAAGAACTGAAGCAGCTTGAGTGAATTTCTCTCCCGCAGTCTGAGTTGACGGGTTGACTGATATTGTTGAGGCGTAAGACTTCATGACGCTAATCATTTTGCAGTTACACAATATACAGAATTATAACACGAAATAAGCTCAGTTTGTTTGTCAGAATTTACAAATTACACACAAATAAAAGCGAAAAAATTTACAAATGCAAATTTTTCAAAGAAAAAAAGCAGAAATTTTAAAAAATGATGCTTTTTTCTCTTGCTTTTATATCAAAATTATCGAATATATCATCTGTAAATGACCTTTTTTCTTTAAAATCGGGTCTTATGATAAATTTAGATAAAATTCAGCGGGAATTACGGGATATTCAGATAGCGGTGAGTCTGTATAGAGAGTCGCCAGCGTGGATCTTCAAGCACACGGCGGATGGTGCGATTGAGATTGTGACTATATTGGTCGGGGTCAGGCACAAAGCATGGTTGGAGACACATTACAGTGTCGGATGTGCGGCAAGGGAGGTTGAAGTATGGGGTGACGTCTTGTCCGGTGTCAACAACTTTAATTTCGTCTGCTTCTTCTACGAGAATTTGTTGGTCGTAAGTGGAAAGTTCGGGAGTCAGTCCTCCTTTGGGAGAGACAGTTACCCAATCGATGGCCTCCGGGACAAGATTGGTGCCGTTGGTTTCTATGGCGATTTTTTTGCCGGTGTATTGCTTTAGTTTTTTTACGAAGTCATTGTCAATCTGGAGGGTTGGTTCGCCGCCGGTCAGTACGATCCACTGAGCCTCCGGATATTTCATGATCTCTTCTATTATTTCATCATCAGACATTGGAGTGCCGGATTGATGCTGAGTGTCGCAAAACGGGCAATGCAGGTTGCATCCGGCGAAGCGGACGAATACCATAGGCACTCCGGTGTGTGCGCCTTCTCCCTGAAGAGAATAGAATATTTCGTTGACAGTGCGCATGATTTAGTCTACTTAGAAGAGTCTTAATCCTTTTCGTAAATGGCAATATTTCCTTCGCTCTCCTGCACCTCGCATCTCCACGCATTTTCTATATTGTCTACAATCCAGCGGGCAATGTTTTCAGCGGTAGGATTGAAGGGCAATATCTCGTTGAGCACGTTATGGTCAAGGAGATTTTGCACTTTCTCTTTAACGTGAGTGAAGTCGGTCACCATCCCATCTTTATTAAGAGAAGGAGATTTGCATTCCACGGTGATAATCCAGTTGTGGCCGTGGAGTTGGGTGCACTTGCTTTCGTATGACAGGTTCAGACGATGCGCAGCGGATATTTCAAGTCTTTTTTTTACGTAATACATTGTCAGCGATATTCAATCAAGATAAAGAGTGGGGTCGTCAATACCGGCAAAAGCGAGCGCTTCCCGGCGTTCTCGGCAAGTGCCGCATTTGCCGCAATGTTGCTCTCCGCCCCGATAGCAGCTGTATGTCAGCGAGTAGTCTACGCCGAGGTCGCGTCCGTGGCAGGCTATCTCATTTTTGGTAAGTCCTGTGTATGGGGCGATGATGTTTATGTGTTCGTAAGTACCTTCACTCATCGCCTCTGACATTGCTTCTACAAAACCCGGTCGGCAATCGGGATATATGGCATGGTCTCCGCTGTGATTGGCAAGCATAACATGGCGTAGGTCGCGGCTTTCTGCAAGTCCGCATGCCACGGCGAGCATTATGCCGTTGCGAAACGGTACGACTGTGGATTTCATGTTGTCATCGTCATAGTTGCCCTCGGGGATAGCTTCCGGAGTGTCAAGCAGTGCGCTTTTGAAATATTTTCCGATGAATGCGAGGGGGATGACAAGATGCTCGATGCCGAGGTTGCGACAGTTGGTCCGGGCGCACTCTATTTCTCGGGCATTGTGAAGAGAGCCGTAGTCGAAAGTTACAGCGAGCGCGATGCGGTCTTTATATTCATGCAGCATTGTGACGGAGTCCATACCGCCTGACAATACTAAGATGGAATCTTTCTGCATTGTGAAAAATCAGGTATTAATTACTTGCTTTATTCAGTGGTCTGTCAACGGTTGATGTTTTCAGTGAAAGCATCGGCTCGACGTTTCTCTACGAGGGAGGTGTGGTCTTGGTCTCCATAATTGGCAAAGGGGAGAATACTGATACCTCCACGGGGCATAAAGTCGCCTCGCACTTCGATGTAACGCGGATCCATAAGCCGTATGAGGTCTTTCATGATAATATTGACACAGTCTTCATGAAAGTCTCCGTGATTGCGGAATGAAAAGAGATAAAGCTTCAGGCTTTTACTCTCCACCATTTTTACGCGCGGTATATAGGAGATGTAAATATGTCCGAAATCGGGTTGGCCGGTTTTAGGACATAGTGTTGTGAATTCCGGGCAGTCGAAAGTCACCACATATTCGTTTTCCGGATGCTTGTTGTCAAAAGTCTCAAGAAGATCCGGATTATAATCTGTGGGATATTTTACGTTTTGGTTTCCCAATAATGAGAGTCCTTCCAGTTCGTTATCTTGGCGCATGATGATATTCTTAAATTTAGACGCTTGCCTCTCTGCATTAACAATTTTTGCAGAAAGCGGGCCTGAACGTATAATGCAAAGATAATAAATATCATGCAAACGAGCAAATATGAAATTTGACAATGGTTCTTATTCTGCGGGATTGCGGAGGGTGTCGGAACGAGCTGAGCGACGGAAAATATATTTGAGCCATGCGTAGGGGTGGCGTTGGGGGAGATATGTCAGGTCGTGGCCGTGGGTATAGGCTTCTCGCTCGAATGAGATGTTGTAGTATGCCTTCTTATGGTCGCGATATTGCACGAGTCTGACGAGCCATTCGAGAATGTATAGTAGATAGAAGGGGAGAAAGAGCAATTCGCGTTGCTGGGCAGTATGGATGCGTTCGTGATTGATGACATATTTGTCTATCCAATCCGTCTTTCGAGCCCAAAAAGTTCCGAAAAGATTTACACAGTATCCTTTAGGTATAAGTCTGCTCTTGATTATCATTCTCTAACTATTTATCTTTATTATCATTCTCTGTATATGATTGATAACAATCTTGCGCTTGTGAATATCAAAAATTTGTAATAAATTTGAAAAAAAGAATTTATTTTATGAGAAAAAGAATGAAAGGCAGTCTTATATTATCCGTTTCAATATTGAGCGTTCTTGCCGTGTTTGCTTCATGCGCCGGCACAAAAGAGAGTTCAGACAAGTCGGCAGCCGACAGTGTGGGAAAAACCGATATATCTGAAACGGCAGTAAACAGTATCGTGGGTCAATGGGATGTGGAGAACGTTGTGGAAAACGACTCATCATATGTTCGCCCGTCGGAGATTGAGCCGGGTGTAACTTCTTACATTGACTTCAGGGATGATGACACATTCGGTGTGATGACCGACTGTAATCATATCGGGGGTCGCTATCAGCAGACAGGCAACTCGATTCATCTTAGCGAGATATCAGCCACAGAAATGGCCTGTGACAATATGGAGCTGGAGGAGATGCTGAAGAAAATACTGCCTATGGTAAATGCCATTGACTGTATCAACGACTCCATCACGCGACTTAACACAGATAAAGGAGACTCCTATATCGTGCTTAAAAAGAAGTCGATAAAACAAAAGTAAGACTCTTTCTGTAAAAATGTATCTTTACCGAAAAGAATTGTAATGCACTTTGGCCGGATTCCATTTGTTTTTGGGAGATGTCGGCTGAGAGGGATATCCAAATGCCATTACGTTCAGAGGGGTTAGATTGGAGGGGAGGTTTAGAATTGAGTGAAGGCGTTGCTCGCGGTCTCGGAGAGGGTAGATGCCACACCATACGCCGCCTAAGCCAAGTGCATGGGCAGCAAGGAGCATATTCTCGGAGGCTGCTGAACAGTCTTCTACCCAAAAACCGCCGTCGGGAATGTCTCCCTCAAAAAGATTGTCCATGTCTCCGCATACCACTATTGCAAAACTGCAGTCTTTCACCATCTTAGTGTATTCAAAGGCATTTGTGATTGAGTCTTTAAGAATTTGGTCTGTGACGACTACAAATTGCCAGGGTTGCTGATTGGCGGCTGTGGGAGCAGCCATGCCTGCACGCAGGATTTTATTTATTATGCTGTCATTGACCTCTTCACCGGTGTAATTGCGTACGCTGGTGCGGGTCATGATACATTCTATCACCGAGTCTGACTCATTAACATCCTTTTGTTCGGATGATGATACAATAGCGAGGCGGACGGAAACGGCAATAAGTGCGATTGCCAATAGCAACATGATCCAATGATAACTTTTCATATTTATCCTATTTGATTATCGTGTAATAATTATGCCTGTTTAAGTAATGAGCCTGTGGGACACACAAATCGACAGAAAGGTCGCGTCACGAATAGCGACAAGACTACAAAAAGGCCGCCGACTGCGATTACAATCCATGATGCAGACTCTACGATGAATGCTGTGAATATTTCGTAATCTATCCAACTTGTTGCCCAGCCTATAAAGAGCAAGGAGAGCAATACGACCCATAATAATTGGCGGAAGTTGTCAAGGGCTTTAATCAGTTTAGGTGACAATTTCCATTTCTTTTTACAGAGTTTGCCGGCAAGTTCCTGTAGTGAGCCGAAGGGGCATATCCATGTGCAATAGTAATTTGGCTTCTTGAAGAGAGGGTAGACAAGACCAGTGATGAGGAGCAACAGGGTTATACAGAAACTTAATGTAAAACGGGGAGCAGACGAAAAGAAGTTAAGCATCATGGCATAGTCGATGAATGTGCCTCCCCAGAAGCCGAGAACTGCGACATTACACAGCTGCTGCACAATGCGGTAAGCCGGTTTCTTGATAAAGAGTGGCAATATAGCACCGGCCAAAATCACGATTAATGCGATAATGGCTTCTACTGAAATATGCGTTTTATTGACGGATTTGTTTCCTTCAGCGAAAGCAGCACCGGCGCGCACATTGGCTATAAAAGCATTGGAAGAATAAGTGGAGCCCGTGACGGCATCTACATCCATAGAAGCGGCTTCTGCAAGAGTCATGCCGTCCCAACTCCGTGTCAAGCCGGCTGACTGCAGTCTGCCGAAAAACTTCGGGCTTTCAGAGTTGGGAAGAGCCACGATAGAATCAATTTTACCGTCAGAGACGTAAATCTCAAGGGGTACCGGCCCGCCATAGCCCGAGATATCCTTGCCTAAATCAGTAGTGTTGATAATTTCCTGAGAACCTTCATGCCTGATGGTGCTTACAGATTGCTGCGTCTCACTATTGTCTGTCTTTTCGGTGTGAAAGAGGCTTACCATATCCGTGCCGAAAAGAGAGCCGTTGCGTACGATAGCGAGAGCGGCAAGCAGGCAGAATACCGTGATGAAGGCTACCAGTCTTGCAGCCGTTTGATTAGATTTCGTTGTTTTATCCATTTATTAAGCCAAATTTACGACAAATATATTCCAATAATCTGAAATACCCAAAAAATTATTTCAAATAATTGTAGACCCCATTTTGTGAAAGGGGTCTAAGTCTCGTGGTGTTTAAGTTCAGCGGGCCGGAGACTTTGGGATGTGTAGCCGGAGCGCGCTGCGGCGTGGCCTCAATCGGTGCGATTCAAGACACGCTTGAGAGCACAGTGCCGGCAGTGGGGTATACAGTGACCTACGCTGTGGCAAATTTCGTACTGGTATTCTGCTCGTTATTTGTCCTTTTCCTGGTATAGAGAAATACCCTCGGGAGCCGAGGGTATCTTGAATTATTGTTGCTTCATAAATTACTAATTACTGTTAGCTTCCTAAGGGAGCAAAGTTGCTTAGGGGGTTGCCCGGTTTTGCTGATTGCATAAGTTGTTGTGAGAAGCTGAATGACGCAGCGTCAGTATCAGTCACTACCGAGAGCAGTGCGGGTCCGTCGGCTGCCAGCCAACGTTTCATCGCAGCTTCGAGGTCGGCCGGGTCATCAACGGTTGCAGCCTGAAATCCTATAACTTCAGCCATTTTGCCAAAATCCGGATTTGTCAGGTTGGTTTCACTTGGGGTCAATCCGGCCATTTCCATTTCCCACTTTACGAAGGCAAGGCTACGGTTGTCGGCTATGAGAAGTTTTACCGGCAGATTGTATTGAATGATGGTGAGTAATTCGCCCATAAGCATTGTAAATCCACCGTCGCCGCAGATAGCGATCACCTGTCGGTCCGGACAGGCAAACTTCGCTCCGATGGCCATAGGCATGGCATTAGCCATAGATCCGTGTGTAAAGGATCCGAACATCTTTCTGTCCGACTTTGGGGTGAGGTAGTGAGAGGTCCACACATTGTTCATACCGGTATCAACGGTAAAGACAGCATTGTCATCGGCAAGATCATTGAGCAGGCTTATCATATATTCCGGTCGGATGGCTCCTTTTCGACCGGGATTTTTGACCGGAATGTTGAATTTTTCCTTGATTGTGGCAAAGTCGGCGAGTGCCTTGTCAAGAAATTGAGTGTCTGTCTTTATATTAACTTTCGGAAGCAAAGCAGACAGGAAGAGCGATGCGTCTGCTCTTACTCCTACGTCTATTTTAGCCTTACGTCCCAGTCTTTCAGCCCTTACATCCACCTGTATGATTTTCTTGTCGGTAGGGAAGAAGCCGGGGTAGGGGAAGTTCATTCCAATTAATATAATGACGTCAGCGGAGGCAACAGCATCTTCTGCAGACCACATACCTAAATATCCCATGTGGCCGACATAATTACTGCATTTCCCCATAAGTTCCAACTGACTTTTATAGGTTGTGGCCACCGGCGCTTTTACCTTTTCAGAGAGTTGATTTACTAATTCAGCAGCATCCTTGGCTCCGGAGCCGGCAAATATTGCCACGCTATCAGCCTGATTGATGAGATTGGCGGCGGCATCGATAACATCTGCCGTAGGTTCGGGAAGTCGTTTGGTATATAAAGGTAATGTCGACGCATAGGATTCTACTGCGGGCTGGCCGATGACATCAGCGGGGAGTCCGACAATGCCGACACCACCTCTTCCAACAGCTTCCTGCATGGCGGCCTGCAGCATGTGAGGCACTTGCGTGGGGGTAGTGGCCATTTCATTGTAGACATTGCAGTTGGAAAATAAAAGGGTGGGATTGGTCTCCTGAAAATATTCTGTGCCGAACATAGCGGAAGCACATGTAGATGCAATAGCCAGAACCGGCGCATTACTCCGTTGGGCATCGTACAGGCCATTGATGAGGTGCACGTGTCCCGGACCGCTGCTTCCGGCGCATGCTGCAAGTTTTCCGGTGAGCTGCGCCTCCACACTTGCCGCAAAAGCACCCGACTCTTCGTGGCGCATGTGTACGAACTTGACGCGGCCATCCCGGTCAAGAGCATCGGTTAGATCATTCAGACTATCTCCGGTGATGGCATAAATGTGTTTTATTCCGGCGGAGGCCATCATATCGGCGACCTGATCAGCGACTTTTTTCGTAGTATTATTTTCCATTAAAAATTGATTTTCAGTTAATGGAATAACGTAAATCTCTGTCAGATGGTTCTTGGCGGCCTGTGCTGTCGTGCCCGTCAGTCCTAACGGCGCAGCAATTGATTAAATCCGAGTTTGAGTGTTTTCCAGCGTTTAATAAGATGGCCTACTCCGAAAGCAATCATCAGAAGCCCTGCCCACCAATGGCATAATCCGATATGGCTGCCTCCCCCTTCGGTAAAGGCAAGTAAGATTATTCCTGTGACCGTTTCAAATGCGAACAGCAGAGTCAGTATCATATTCGGCTTGCTCTTATTCTTAAGAGTTTTGGCGAGAGACTTGAACCACGGCCAATGACCTTTTATGTGGAAAATTCCCAATGTAAGAAATAGTATGCCTGCAATCACATGAGTCACAGCCCAGTTGTGCCAAACTTTATATTGAGTAAATTCATCAGTGACATGGATGCCGATTCCGGAGATAATCAATAGCAGGAATG
>CAYVZJ010000041.1:0-24410 GCA_964456155.1 uncultured Sangeribacter sp. | reverse complement strand
AAATGCGACGCTTTAAGCAATTACTTTCGGAAGAAGAAAGTTTACATATACTCCGCTCTACGACATCAGGGGTACTTGCCTTATGTGGAGAAGACATGCAACCTTACGGCGTTCCTCTAAGCCATGTGTATGATAATGGAAAACTATATTTCCATTCGGCATTAAGCGGGCATAAGGTTGATTTAATCAAGCAGAATAACAATGCGAGTTTTACTGTAATTGCCAAAGATGAAATTCACCCGGAGTCTTACACCACATATTTCCAAAGCGTTATAATATTCGGTAAAATACGAATAGTGGAAAACGACTCAGAGAAGAAACATCTTCTTGAGATCCTTGGGCGTAGATGTAATCCGAATGATGAGGAAAGTTTGAATGAAGAACTCAAGAAAGGCTTAAAACGATGCCTGGCACTTGAAATGACTATTGAGCGAATGACAGGAAAACAAGCAATTGAATTGGTAAATCACAAATAACTACTCGTCGTCCTCCAGGTCAAGGAGATTTCGGTGCGCGTTCTCAATGGCGAGCGGAGAACCTACCTGATCAGAACCTTGGCGACAGGAGAAAGGTTCGTGTTGCTGTTGGACATTGGGTAACACTCTTGAGATAGGGGAATTTCCCACAATTGATGTAGAGGATATCGAACTGTAAACCCGACTTCAATCTTTCAAAGCGCCGGATTTGATACTGTACGATTTAGCAGACAGTTGCAATGCTACATAAAGAAGCGGCGGAGCTGCAGGCAGATTATGAAGAGGGCTGTGCCATATACTACGGTCATGCCTAAGATGTCGAGAAGACGCGAATTGCGATTGAAGATACTTTTATTTTCCATAATTTCATGATATTTTTGTTAAGACGATGCAAAGTTACGGATACTTTATGCAATATCCTTGCAGTCTTATTTTAAAAATATTTAAATTTTATATCCTCACTTGATATTTTGCACTTCAGTCCGTTTAATGTGTGTTAAGATGAAGATAAGAATCAAGAATATGGTGTGTCGCCATTGCGTGGCGAAGGTGGCTGAAGTGGCTTCGCGTATTCCTCAACTGGAATTGCTTAAAGTAGAACTCGGCTCTATTACCGTGGAGGGTAATCCGGAGCCGGAGATTATTGACCTTCTTGACAGAGAACTGCATGGCGAGGATTTTGAGGTGATTCGTTCACGCGAAGAAGAAATAATTGCGGAAGTTAAAACCAAGCTCGTGGAATTATCCCGTACCGGAGAAGGTGTTCATGCCGATTTACCTTCGATGCTACAGAACTCTCTTCACATGTCATACCGTAATCTTTCCCGCATCTTCGCTTCTGTAGAAGGGAGAACAATTGAAAATTATTTTAACGCATTGAGGATAGAACACGTCAAGGAACTGCTTGCTGAAGACCGACTCACTCTCAACGAAATAGCTTTTGAGACCGGCTTCTCTTCCGTACCACATTTAAGCAAACGCTTCAAGCAGTCCACGGGCATGACACCAACGCAATTCCGGGAGATTGGTATGCGTATCTCCTTGACCGACGTATAACGTTTTGTCCTGAATATATAACACGCCTGCCTACCACTGCTGTTATCTTTGCATAAATATTATAAAGAATAAAGATAACATCATGAAATTTTTGGATTCACTCTTATATATGCTCAATGAGATGTCACCATACATCCTTTTGGGTTTTCTTATCGCCGGTCTGCTGCATGCTTTCGTCTCACGCGAGACGTTCGCCCGCCATTTGTCCGGCAAATCGCTTGGCTCCGTAGTTAAGGCTGCTCTTATCGGCGTGCCTCTACCGCTCTGTTCCTGCGGTGTCCTTCCGACGGCCATTGCTATGCGTCGCAACGGTGCGTCGCGAGCCGCTTCGTCATCCTTTCTGATTTCCACGCCACAGACCGGCGTGGACTCCATCGCTGCCACATGGTCTCTCTTGGGGCCGGCCTTCGCCGTCCTACGCCCTATTGCTGCTTTGGTCACTGCCGTAGCCGGCGGAGTTGCGGTCGGCACAACCGAAAAGGATGAGGACAACTCGGAGACGGCCGCGTCTGCACAGGCTGCTATGGATAAAAGACCGAATACAATCATCGGCAAATGCGTGGCTGCCATGCGCTACGGTTTTGTCGATTTAGTGGGAAGCATCGGACTATGGCTCACCATCGGTCTTATTATAGCAGCTCTGATTACGGTGTATGTTCCGGCCGACTTTTTCGCTATCTTAGGCCGTAATCCTCTTGTATCAATGATTATCGCCCTGATTGTGGCTGTGCCTATGTATGTCTGCGCCACGGGTTCTATTCCTATTGCATTATCTCTGATACTCAAAGGTCTCTCACCGGGAACGGCATTCGTTCTGCTCATGGCCGGACCGGCTGCCAATTTCGCATCATTTACCCTCATTTCAAGAGAAATGGGCCGCCGTGCCGCTACGGTTTATCTCGCCTCAATCATTGTCGGAGCCATCGCCTTCGGACTCGCTATCGACTATCTGATGCCCGTTCACTGGTTTGCCGTGGCAAAAGATGCCGTGATGCAAGGTGCTTGTCATCACCACTTCAACACCTTCTCCACTATTTGCTCCCTCATCCTCGCCACCCTGCTCATCTACTCTCTTATACGTAGATTTTATAATCCCAAAACTAATATTAACAGCGATATGACTAAAGAATTTGTGATCACCGGTATGAATTGCCCGCATTGCCAAAACGCAGTCAGAAAAGCGATTGCTGCCGTAGACGGTGTAGAATCTGTAGATGTCGACCTGCATGCCGGACTGGCTACCGTGGCCGGAAACGCCAACAATACCGCCATCATCGAGGCCGTACACGCTGCCGGCTTCAAGGCTGACGAGAAATAACATAACAGGCCAACAACAGTTACTTCTTGACGGATTAAAGTTTTTTTCTTAATTTTGTATTTCTAATCGCTTATCACTTCGCTTATCACTTTTGGAAATGAGTATTGAAAATATAATTGCACAAGGAGTGGCTGATGCTGTCAAGGCTCTTTACAATCTTGACATCGAGCCGGAATCCGTACAGATACAGCAGACTCGCAAGGAATTCGAGGGCAACCTTACCGTCGTAGTGTTCCCTTATCTCAAGGCCTCACACAAGGCGCCGGAAGCAACGGCTAATGAGATTGGAGAATGGATGAAAGAAAATGTGACAGCCATCGACGGCTTCAACGCGGTCAAGGGTTTTCTAAATCTTTGCGTCTCTCCGCAATATTGGCTATCTCTTTTGCACGACATTGCCGCTGATCAAAACTTCGGACTGACCCCCGTCACTGATCAAAGCGAACTGGTGATGGTGGAATATTCTTCACCTAACACCAACAAACCTCTTCACTTAGGCCATGTAAGAAACAATCTGCTCGGATATTCTTTATCCAAAATCCTTGAGGCCAACGGCAAAAAGGTCATCAAGACAAATATTGTCAACGACCGCGGCATCCATATCTGCAAGTCAATGCTGGCTTGGCAGAAATGGGGCAACGGTGTCACGCCGCAGTCAGCCGGAAAAAAGGGCGACCACCTCATAGGCGACTTCTATGTGGAGTTTGACAAGCACTTTAAGCAGGAAGTCAATGAGCTCATGGCCAAAGGAATGACCAAAGAGGAGGCGGAGGCTACTTCTCCACTCATGCTCGAGGCTCGAGAAATGCTGCGTCGTTGGGAAGCCGAAGATCCGGAAGTGCGCAATCTTTGGCGCACCATGAACGGATGGGTATATGACGGCTTTGACGAGACTTACCGCCGCCTTGGCGTATCTTTTGATAAGATATATTATGAGTCAGACACTTACCTGGAGGGTAAGGATCTCGTACTCGGAGGCATTGAAAAGGGTATGATGTATCGCAAGGAGGATGGCTCAGTATGGGCTGACCTTACTAAAGACGGGCTTGACCATAAGCTCCTGCTACGCTCCGACGGCACCTCTGTATATATGACTCAGGATATCGGCACGGCCAAATTGCGATATGAGGATTATCCCATCGACAAGATGATATACGTAGTGGGCAATGAGCAGAATTATCATTTCCAGGTGCTGGCTCTCCTTCTTGACCGCCTCGGCTTTAAATGGGGCAAGGATCTCACCCATTTCTCTTACGGCATGGTGGAACTCCCCGAAGGAAAAATGAAGTCACGCGAAGGCACCGTAGTGGATGCCGACGATCTCATCGACACCATGATAGCGCAAGCAAGAGAAGCATCAGCAGAACGGTTTGCTGATATTGACGAAGCGGAGGCAGCAGAAATAGCTCGCGTCGTGGGCCTCGGAGCCCTGAAATATTTCCTCCTCAAGGTTGACCCGCGCAAGAATATGCTCTTCAATCCTAAGGAATCCATCGACTTCAACGGCAACACAGGTCCTTTCCTGCAATATACCTACGCTCGTATTCGATCGGTATGCCGTAAGGCTGAAGAGGAATTGACGTCATGCTCGTATTCGGAGGCTGTCGCCAACGAGAAGGAATGCGCACTGATACAAAAGGTAGCCGACTTCCCATCTGTCGTTGCTGAAGCCGGACGCAGTTACAGTCCCGCTCTCATAGCCAACTATAGCTACGACCTCGCTAAGGAATACAATCAATTCTACCATGACTTTTCCATACTCAAGGAAGAGAATGCCGCTACACGATGCCTGCGACTCAACCTCTCCGCTGTCGTAGCAAGAACACTGAAGACCGCCACTTCACTCCTCGGTATGGAGATGCCCGAAAGAATGTAAGACCCCTTTCCACAAAAAATGTTAACGCAGGGGTCTTAGAAATTTTTGGCACCTTATTTGTTTACAATATAGGGGATATCGGTATTAAAATACATGAATTAATTTTTAAAACATAAATAAATATGGATTACAATCAATTTAACGGTCAGACGCCTCCCCCGTATCATGGATACGGACAGTCAGGGGCTCTAACCCGCCAGATGAACTCCGTTATGACCAAGGTCTATTTCCGCATGTTCATCGGTTTGCTCGTCTCTGCCTTCTGTGCACTCGGAGTTGCCTCCAGCCCGGCACTCATTCACCTTATTATTGGCAACCAGATCGTTTTCTGGGGTCTGCTTATCGCTATGCTAGTCATGGCTTGGGTGCTCCCCGCGCGTGCGATGTCAATGAATTCCACTGCTCTATTCGGATGCTTCTGTCTCTTTGCGGCTATAATGGGAGCCTATCTCGCACCTATCTTTTTGGTATATAAACTTGGCACCATCACATATACCTTCTTCATCTCAGCCGGTACATTCGGAGCGATGTCAGTTTATGGATATTTCACTAAGACAGACTTGACCAAAATAGGCACATACCTGATTATGGCGCTTATCGGACTCATCATCCTCTCCATAGTGAATATCTTCCTGAAGAGTTCTACGACGGAGTGGATTATCTCTATTGTCGGCGTTATCATCTTCATCGGACTCACCGCCTACGACACTCAGTATATGCGTCGCATCGCGCAGAGCCAGCTTGACCCGGCTGTGTCCGACCGTCTTGCCACCATCGGCGCGCTCAATCTCTACCTTGACTTCATCAATCTCTTCATCTTTCTGCTCCGCATGCTCGGAGGCGGACGCGATTAATGAGATTAATCTCATTAACCCCTTGTCCCGGAGGGACATAATCTCATTAACCGGGTACGCAGTGCCCGGATCATAACCATATAAAATTAGCCCCGACTTTTACAGTCGGGGCTAATTTTATGCATTAACGTAAGTGTTTACTTACCGAGACCGTCAGCAGGTTTGAATTTCACAGTCTTGCGGGCTGCAATTGTGATTTTCTCCTTTGTGCGGGGATTGATACCGGTGCGTTCGGGCTTCTCTACAATGCTGAATGTACCGAAACCGATAAGCTGCACTTTATCCTCATTTGCAAGTGCCTGAGCAATGCTTTCGAGACATGCATCAAGGGCTGCCTTTGCGGCTACTTTGTTTAAACCGGCCTTTGCGGCGATTTCGTTGGTAAGATCTGTCTTGTTCATATTACTATTTTATTAAAATGAGTTTTTCTATGCCAATTTTCTATTTCTAACGGCAAATATAATTATAAAATCGTTGTATCAAACTATTTAACAGCTTTTTTTTCCATTTTCACCGTTTTTTTATCATTTTTCACCTTTTTTCCGTACCTTTGTGATGTTATTTCCACTCCGCTTCGTCTTATGCGGGGTTTTATACTGTAAAAAGATATAGGCTATGAACGGCAATTCTTCCGGCGGTTTCCTCGGACATATTCCGCCAGTCACAAGAAATCTTATCATAATCAATTTTCTTATCTGGGCTATCGAAACCATATTCCCCTCCTTCGGAAACACTATTATACGGACCCTCGGACTGCATTACGTGACCGCAAGCAATTTCAACCCTGCGCAGATTATCACGTATATGTTCGTACATGATGACCACACCGTGCTTCACGTATTCTTCAATATGTTCTCACTATGGATGTTCGGACGTGTGCTGGAGCAAGTATGGGGTTCTAAACGCTATCTCCTTTTCTATATGATTTGCGGCATAGGCGCAGCGTTCATCCAGGAACTCGTATGGAGCTTCACCTGGCAACAGGAATACATCGACGGCATTGCTAAAGTAAACGGTGTCACCTCAGGATATATGAAGGAGATAGTAGATCAGGCAGTCACTGCAGGCGATACTCGCTTTACTGACGCCATGATGCAATTCAAGCAGTCACTCGTCACTGTAGGTGCTTCCGGAGCCATATACGGTCTGCTGCTCGGATTTGCAATGGTGTTCCCCAATATGCCTCTTTATCTTTTCTTTATTCCGGTGCCTATCAAGGCTAAATGGATGGTACTCGGATATGGCGTGCTTGAATTCTTCCTCGGAGTCAGCAACACGGGAGGCACCGTCGCACACTTCGCTCACCTCGGCGGCATGCTTTTCGGACTCATCATTCTGCTTTACTGGCGTAAAAAAGGAACTCTGCGTGGCAATATCTTCTGACTACAGACATACGCGTCTCCACATCCCGCGACCTTCAAATGCCGTCGTCATCTTGATATCCATCAATGTGATGATATCCATCCTGCTATGGCTCGCTGACGCTTTCGACTCCCGGCCGCTCTCTGCCGGCGAACAGATCTTCGACTTGCTCACTCTGCCGCCGACATTCGAAATGCTCGCAAGACAGCCGTGGAGAATTGTGACATATATGTTCACTCAATTTTCGCCGCGTCATATTCTCTTCAATATGGCATGGCTCTATTTCTTCGGCATTTACATTAAAGAGAGATTCTCTAATTTCACCACATTCGCGCTTTACCTCACCGGAGGGATAGGCGGTGGACTCTTATTCATAGTCGCCAATCAGCATAGCGCTCTCTTTACTCCTCCACTCGCCGGGGCTTCAGCCTCGGTAATTGCCATTATCGCTGCCATGGCCATTATGATGAATAATTTCCGAGTAAGACTCATCTTTTTCGGAAAAGTAAGGCTGCTCTGGATCGCTTTGGTGGCATTGATTCTGTCAATGGCCGAAGGCAACGGTACGGAAAATCCAGCATTTACCGCACATCTCGGCGGACTCATTACCGGCATGATCTGGGGTACGATCGCAGTTGTCTCCTCCTACAGCACATTGATAAAAGAGAGCATTCGTCACACCCGACATCGCCTCCGACTCTTATTTTACACCCGACAAAGACGTGATATCTTCATCGGCAATCCCACCGACCGCTCCATTAACGCAAGCAAAGGACGTGCTGAAAACAGAGAGCGACTCGACTTCCTCCTCGACAAAATACGACTCTCCGGATATAACTCACTCTCAGCGGAAGAAAAGGATGAGCTAATCATACTATCACGTAATCTTTAAGACCCCATTCCACAAACAATATAAGTATGCTAATCGTTAGTCCCGTATTAAAACTCATTCTCAAAATAGCCAGTCTGGTAATCTTCTTCCTTACGGCACTGTGCGCTTTCGGCGGATACGTGCCACCGGAAATTATGGCGCTCCCTTCCGTAATGGTCCTGGCTCTCCCCTATATGGTCATCTTATCGGTTGTGGCTATATTAGGCTGGCTTATCAACAAGTCATGGTTTATTGCCGGCATCGGAATACTGATGCTCATAATATGCTGGACTCCCGTGCACATGAATTTCCCCTTCAACTCCTCTAAAAAGCCGACGGAAAACGCCGCAACCTTTACTCTCCTCACATGGAATGTGGCTCATGGTGAAGACTTCACCAAGCCCGACGCTACTTTCAACCGCACTTTCCATACCATTCTCGAAAAAGACGCTGATATTGTCTGCCTTCAGGAAATGATAGCATTCACCCCTGCGGCTATCCCGAATATGACGCAGGCCCTCTACGACTCCATCTGCGCTCGATATCCTTATCGTGAGAAATACAACGCTCATGATGTGCAGATTTTCTCTAAATACCCCTTCACGAGACTGCCGCAGGCTGAAGACAGATACTATCCCAATGCCCGCTTCGCGCGCTTCAAAATCAAAGGACACCCCTTTATGCTCTGCAACGTCCATCTCACATCATACGCCATCGACCCCAAAGACCAGAAGGTAATCAGCGGGATACGCAGTCCGCAGGGTCTCGAACACAGCCTTAAGAATTTTAAGAACACGCTCTATCATAAGCTGTCCAAGTCTTTCCCTCTGCGCTCGGGAGTTACGAAAAATCTTCTGTGGAATATCCGCGAATATCAGGGTCCGGTAATAGTCTGCGGTGATTTCAACGACGTGCCGGCCTCCTGGACTTACCGCCTCTTTATCAAGGATGGATTTCGCGATGCTTACGCCGACACCAATCCGTTTTGCACCGCCACGTTCTATAATAATTTCCTCTTCTTTCACATCGACCAGATTATGTATCGCGGCATGATACGTCCGTTGTGGGTAGACCGTATTGATGTCCGATCGTCCGACCATTACGGGCTCATCTCCGAGTTTGAGTTTCTATAAGGCTCTCATATTAGGTAATGATAACGGTCTAAGATTTTTTTAAGTCAGTAAGCGCTCCTTTACCGATTTTTTTAATATATTTGCACTATCTACGCATACATAATCACTCCTCGATATGAATAAAGAGCGACCGTATATCATACCATTCCCGAAAATATTTGACCCCCGAGGCAGCCTAAGCTTCGTGGAGGGTGGCAATCATATACCTTTTCAGATAGCAAGAGTGTACTGGATATACGACGTCCCCGCCGGTGAGGCACGAGGCAGTCACAGCCATATTCACAATAAGTCGGTTATCATTGCCGTAGGTGGCAGTTTTACGGTGCATCTCTCAGATGGCAAGAGAACTGAATCATTTACGCTCAACCGCCCGTACGAGGGGCTTTATGTTCCCACCGGATATTGGCGTACACTTGATAATTTCTCCTCCGGAAGTGTGTGCATGGTGCTCGCTTCGCATCCTTACAGTGAAGATGACTATATCCGCGACTACAACGAATTCCTAACCGCCTGCGAGAATGACGATGAGTAAGAAATACCCTTTTCTCGACCTCGCCGAAGTCAATGCTCCCTATATTGAGCAGCTCAAAGAGGCCGCCGCGAGAGTGATTTCTTCCGGCAGGTATATCGGCGGTGAGGAAGTGACACTCTTCGAAAATGAATTGGCACAATATATTGGTGCGCCATACGCCGTCGGAGTCAGCAACGGCCTGGATGCGCTCCGCCTTATTCTCAGAGCATGGGTTCTTCTGGGCAAACTGCAGCCGGGAGACAAAATCATAGTTCCGGCTAATACTTACATCGCCTCGGTGCTCGCCATCTCTGACGCGGGACTCACTCCGGTGCTCGTAGATCCGGACCCGCTCACCCTCAATATTTCCGCCCGCTCTGTTGAAAAAGTAATCACTCCTGACGTGAAGGCTATTATGCCGGTGCATCTCTACGGACGTGTCGCGTGGGATGATGATCTGCGCCAACTTATCCGCTCGCATAATCTGCTGAGCATCGAGGATTGCGCTCAGGCTATCGGAGCGCGTACACTCACACCGGGACTCTATGGAGGAAATATGGCCGGAGCACTTTGCGATGCTGCCGCCATAAGCTTCTATCCCACGAAGAATACCGGCGCACTCGGCGACGCAGGGGCTGTACTCACTCACTCCAAAGAACTCGCCGATACTGTCCGTGCTCTCGCAAATTACGGCAGCGACCGCAGGTATCACAACATTTACCGTGGCTTCAATTGCCGCCTTGATCCAATTCAGGCTGCAATGCTCCGAGTGAAACTACCTCATAATGATGCCGAAAACATGGCTCGTATCCAAAAGGCCGCTTTATACAACGCCCTTATCACGCGTCAGGACGTCATCACTCCTCCCCTCCTCCCCGACAGCACTGACTGCGTATGGCATCAGTATGTAATCCGGGTGACCGGTGGAAAGCGCGACCGGATGCAGCAGCTACTCGCTGAGCATGGCGTTGACACTGATATACACTACGCCGTGCCTCCCAATCTGCAACCTTGCTACAAGGGGCTCAATCATGATCCCCTTCCCGTCACGGAGCTTACGGCTACACAAATATTAAGCCTACCCATCGCTCGGGGCACTTCTCCGGAGGATGTCAAAGAGATAGCTGATATCATCAATCATATCAAACTTGACTGACAAAGCTTATTACCAACAATATTCTGCCGACAATTTCTTATACTTTAAATAAATGAAAAAACACCGTTTAATCAAATTTGCAGTTGCCGCTATTGCATGCGCTGCCTTTACTCCTTCGCTTATGGCACACGAAAATCCGCTCCTTAAGCCGTATCCCACCAAGTATGAAATACCTACTTATTCAGAGATACAGCTCGACGACTTTATCCCGGCCATCAAAGCCGGCATCGAGGAGCAAGACCGTAACATCATGAAAATTATACGCGTCAGAAGTGTTCCCGATTTTGACAACACTATCGTGCCGTTGGAAAACCTGTCGCCCATCCTCGAGCGCGCCGCTTCTGTCTTCTATCACTATCAAAGCGCACTCGCAACTCCTGAATTTGCCAAAATTGCGGATGAGGCAATACCATTGCTCAATGATGCAGCCAACCGCCTCAATCTCAACCAACCTCTCTTCCAGCGCATTCAGGACCTCTACGAAAATCGCGACAATCGTGGCATGAATGATGTCCAGAAGCGTCTCGTAGAGAAATATTACCGCTCATTCGCTGAAAGAGGCGCCGCTCTCCCCGAAGATAAGAAGAAGGAACTCATCAGAATTAATGACGAGTTGGCCAAACTCTTCATACAATTCAATAAAAATCTGCTCAACGCCACAAATGCCTTCTATGTGCTCGTAGAGAATCAAGACGAACTCGCCGGACTCTCCGACGCTACTATCGCCGTCGCTGCCGAAGAGGCTAAAAAACGCGGACATGAGGGCAAATGGGCATTTACTCTCCATGCGCCAAGCAGACTCCCCGTACTCTCCACAGCCGACAACCGTGAACTACGTCGTAAAATCTACGAAGGTTACACTTCACTGGCTTCTGCCGGAGATTTCAACAATATCCCCGTCATTGAGCAAATCATCAAACTCCGTGCTGAGAAAGCCAAGGTAATGGGCTTCGACAATTTCGCACAGATGATGACTTCACGCGTTATGGCCAAGACTCCCGAAGCTGCCGAAGATCTCCTCATGCAGGTCTTCACTCCCGCCGTGCATAGAGCCGCTGAAGAGGTGGCCGACATGCAGGCTTACGTCGACGCTCACGGTGGCGACTTTAAAATCGCTCCCTGGGATTACTATTACTACGCCGAGAAGGTCAAGGCTCAGAAGTATGATTTTGACGAGTCACAGATCCGACCCTACTTCTCTCTTGAAAATGTGCTCAAAGGTCTCTTCGGAGCAGCAGAACAACTCTACGGCATCAAAATGGTGGAAATGCCCGACGCTCCCAAATATATGGACCAAGTCACTGTATATGACGTCGTAGATGCCAAGACAGGGGAACATATCTCCGTATTTATGACCGACTTCTTCCCTCGCGACTCCAAGCTGCAGGGTGCGTGGATGGAACAGCTGCAAAGCGCCGGACTTTATGAAAACGGCGAGATGAAACGCCCCATCGTATATAACGTTGGTAATTTTACTCCCCCGACAGCCGAC
The DNA here is from genome assembly GCA_964456155.1 of uncultured Sangeribacter sp. Taxonomy (GTDB): domain Bacteria; phylum Bacteroidota; class Bacteroidia; order Bacteroidales; family Muribaculaceae; genus Lepagella. Next base: position 12,305 of record CAYVZJ010000041.1, on the reverse strand, counting down.
ACTCCCTCACTGCTCAGCATCGATGAGGTAGAGACCACCTTCCATGAATTCGGACACGCTCTGCAAGGTATGCTCACACGCGCTCCATACAAATCACTGGCCGGAACCAACGTTGACCGTGACTACGTGGAAATGTGCTCACAAATCAATGAGCACTGGGCTTTCTCACCCGAATTGCTCCGTCAGTATGCACGCCATTATCAGACAGGAGAGATAATCCCCGACTCGCTCATCAATAAGCTTACTGCTTCCTCCAAATTCAATCAGGGCTTTGCCACCACCGAACTCGCCGGCGCCGCCCTCCTCGACCTCGCCTGGGGTAAACATAACGGCGAAAACGTAGATGTCGTTGCCTTTGAAAAGGAAATTGCCGACAAGATCGGAATGCCCGAAGAAATCACCTTCCGCTACCGCTCTCCTTACTTCAAGCACATCTTCGGTGATGACGGCTACGCTTCCGGCTACTATACTTATCTCTGGAGTCAGGTGCTCGAAGCTGACGCTTGGGAAAAATTCCTCGAAAACGGCATCTTTGACCCCGAAACTGCCGCCTCATTCAAGAAAAACATTCTTGAGAGCGGTGACACTGAGGATGCTATGGTGCTCTTCGAACGCTTCAGCGGCCATAAGCCCGATCCCCACGCTCTGCTTCGCCTAAGAGGTTTTGAATGATATTATTGCGTAAGTAAATTATCTTTATGACAGATATCCAATTAATGAGACGCGCCCTCCAACTCGCTAAATGCGGAGAGGGGCGCGTCTCTCCCAATCCTATGGTAGGCGCTGTTATAACAGCCAATGGAAGAATTATCGGCGAGGGATACCACCGGCACTGGGGCGGCCCGCACGCTGAGGTTAATGCCATCCGCTCTGTGGCTGAGAAAGACCGACATCTCCTGCACGAGGCCACTATTTACGTCACTCTCGAACCCTGCTCACACTACGGCAAGACGCCCCCATGTTCCCAACTCATCATCGACATGGGCATCCCGCACGTAGTAGTCGCCACACTCGACCCTTTCGAAAAGGTAAGCGGACGTGGAGTCGCCATGCTACGGGATAATGGCATTACCGTCGAAACAGGACTCCTGCGCGATGAGGCAATACGGCTAAACAAAGCCTTCATCACCGCCCACACCCTCCATCGTCCTTATATCACCCTGAAATGGGCCCAGACTGCCAACGGATACATCGGCTCTGCTCCCTACCGGCAGCGACTGATCATATCCAACCCTCTGTCCATGGTGCTCATGCACCAGACGAGAGCACATTACGACGCTATATTCGTAGGTTCTAACACTTTGCGTCTCGACAATCCCCGTCTTGACTGCCGCTTGGCGCCGGGACGCACTCCGGCAGCCGCCACATTCGAAGACGCCCTCAAAGACAGCAACGCTAATATCCTCGATGGCAGAAAATTACTCTTAAGAAAACACGGAGAGTCGCTCGCCGAGTTCCTACATAGGATATATGCGTCAGACTCTATCACTTCACTCCTCATGGAAGGTGGCAGACAGACTCTACAGGAGTTTATCGACGCGGGCATCTATGACGAGGTCAGAATTGAGACCTCTCCATTCCCACTCAAAGATAAAGAGGGCGTCAAAGCACCCGAAATCGACCTCTCAGACATGACGGAAATATCAAATTTCAATTGTAATGGCAATATCATAAGGATATTTCAGCATTAAATGTTATCTTTAATATAAGGATATTTCAGCAATAAATGTTATCTTTGCAATTTGAATAGTAGGACTGCTCCGGATTTTCTCTCGGGCATCCTCTCACAGCATTAATCCTCGTCCGGCAAAGGCGATATCTTTTATGAAGCATTATTCTATTTACAATACGCTTATACTCATATTTACAGGTCTCATGGCTACTGTCGCCATGACCTCCTGCAATGAGAAATCTGAAGAAAACGAACCGGCCTATCAGCCAAGCCTCTCCGTGGCTGTCAAGTCGTTCAAACTCAATCCCAACGCGCGTGTGCTCGCCAATCTCGACTCGGTATTCTTCTCTATCGACCTTGACCGCGCCATCATATTTAATGCCGACTCGCTGCCTAAAGGCACTAATATCGAAAAACTTGTGCCCGTGATTTCTTTCCCCTCCACTGTGGAAACGGCTGAAATCATCATGGAAGGCGGTAATTTCAGACAAGGTACGGTCAACTACAAAACCAACCCCTCCGACACCATCGACTTCTCAGGCCGTGTCACCCTTCGCCTTACTGCCGGACAAGGCTCTCTCACAAGAGACTATGATATTCGCGTCAATGTACATAAGGCTGTGGCCGACTCCCTGATGTGGGATCACCTCGCCGACGCTTCACTCCCCTCAAGATATCCCAATCCTCAACATCAAAAGACGGTGGCTTTCAAGGATAAAGTCTACTGCCTTATCGAGGAAAACAACGGCTCGAATACTCTGGCCACTACCGCCGACATCGCCGCTCAGCAATGGAATAAGACGGTCGCCAATCTCCCGGCTCAAGCAGATATATCTTCTTTCACCGCTTCCGAAGACTCACTGTACATTCTCTCAGTAAAAGGAGTTCTCTACTCCTCCGCCGACGGTATGACCTGGACCGCAACCGGCGCTACCGACTGGCTCCATATTCTCGGCGGTTACGGCAAGTCCATTCTTGGAATTTCAAAAGCACAAGACGGCACATACCTCCACGATATGTATCCGGCTCCCGACGGCTTCCTGCCCACCGCGCTTGAAAGCGATTTCCCTCTCGCCGCCACCTCCAATGTCCTCTCTTTCTCTTCAAAATGGGCCGACCGTCCTTACGCTTTCTTCACCGGAGGACAACGCGACGACAAGACCATGGCCGACACCTGGGCTTACGACGGCAATTCGTGGGCTAAAATCTCAAATACTCCCCTCCCCGCCATGTCCGGAAGCCTCCTCGTGCCATACTTCGTGTATCGAAAGACTTCCACCTCCTGGATTCAGACTGAATATAGCGTCACGCTCTGTCTCGGTGGCCGACTCGCGGATGGCAGGCTCTCCAGAAAGGTATACCTCTCTTACGACTCAGGCGTCAACTGGACAGAGGCCGGAGCCCTCATGCAGCTCCCCGATGTCCTCCCCTCATTCTACGCCGCTGACGCTGTCGTGCAGACCTCACCAATGCAGTCTACTATAGATATATGGGCTAAACACGACACCCCACAACCCGTGGGCGCGAAAATAAATTACTTCGTCGACGGCTCGCAAGTGGAATGGGATTGCCCTTACATCTACATGTTCGGAGGATACAGCACTGACGGCCGACTCTCACCCACCATCCGGCGTGCCGTCCTCGCCCGACTTACTTTCTCTCCCCTCTTCTAAAATACGAAATGCAGTAAATTCGCGTTTTTTGAGATAAAACATACATGAAAAGATTAATCTTCATACTTTGCTGCCTGCTCCCTGCTCTCTTCTCTGCAAGAGCACAGGAAGACTACCGGTTTGACATCGGCGGCGGCATCGGCATGACCGGATATCTCGGAGACGCCAACACCTCTATACTTTACCAAAACCCTTCCTGGGACGCGGAATTACTCCTTAGATATATCGCCAATCCCAGATGGGCCTTCAAGACAAATCTCTACCTCGGACAACTGCGCGGCGACACCTCACAGATGACCAACGTATATCCCGACGGACAGCAGTTCAAATTCTCCACCACTTTCTACGAACTCGGAGAAATGGCCGAATTCAATTTCTTCAACTATGGAATGGGAGAGACTTACCGCAAGCTAAAGCGCTTCTCACCATATATCACCGGGGGACTCTCCGCCACACTGTGGACCGTCGACGGACATACTTACGCGGCATTTACTCTCCCCTTCGGCTTCGGATTTAAATTCAAAGTCAACAAGCGACTCAATTTAGGACTCGAATTCCTCATGAAAAAGGTCTTCAACGACCGCCTCGATGGGGAAAACCTCAAAGACCCGTACAACATCAAGAGCTCTTTTGCCAAAAACACCGACTGGTATTCGACGCTCACTTTTACCATATCTTACGAATTTTCCAAACGATGTGAAGTCTGCCATTACAAAGACTGACCTCACATCATCTTTATATCATTATGGATAACCTGAAGGAATATCTGAATAAAATCGACTCTGCACGCATCCCGCGCCACGTGGCCATCATCATGGACGGCAATGGGCGTTGGGCCAAACTACGTGGTAAAGACCGCTCCGAAGGACACGCCGAAGGCGTCACCTCCGTACACCGCGCCGTCGAATTTTCTTCTGATATGGGCATCGGCTATCTTACTCTCTACGCGTTCTCTACCGAAAACTGGAACCGCCCGCAAGCCGAAGTAGATGCCCTCATGCACCTCATCGGATGGGCCATCGAACGCGAACTCCCCGAACTCCTCGAAAACAACGTCCGCATCCGCCTCATCGGTGATATCGACCGCATTCCCCACGAGGCAAGACAAAAACTCCTCAACTCACAGAATGCTACAGCACATTGCACCGGACTCACTCTCTGCATGTGTCTCAGCTACTCCTCACGCTGGGAAATCACCGAGGCTGCTCGACAATTCGTAGCCCTCGCCAACAAGGGCGAAATTCGCCCCGAAGATATCTCCGAAGAGGTCTTCGCCTCCCGACTCAACACCGCCGGAATTCCTGACCCCGACCTCCTCATTCGCACCGGCGGAGAAGAGCGTATCTCCAATTTCCTCCTCTGGCAGATAGCTTACAGCGAACTCTATTTCACCGACGTCCTCTGGCCCGACTTCGATAAGATACAATACGCCAAGGCTATCATCGATTTCCAAAGCAGAGAACGACGCTTCGGGAAAACCTCCGAACAGATATCTCACCAATCAAAATAACTGCTGACATCGCTAAAACAAATCAAGATACATCCCCACTCCTCCAGGAGTGACAATATATGACAATGACACGATTTCACTTTCTGACAATACTTATATGCCTTCTGGCCGGATACATCTCAGCCTCCGCACAGTCTTTTGATGCTGACACCATCTACGCTCCGGAGGTCATTTACTCCCCTATACCCAAACAGTATGAGATAGCCGGCATATCCGTCTCCGGCATCTCTCACGTCGAAGATTACGTCATCATCGGATATTCCGGACTCAACATCGGAGAAAGAATTGAAGTGCCCGGCGACGCCATCTCCAACGCCGTAAAACGCTTCTGGAGACAAGGTCTATACTCTAAAGTCAATATCTCCGTCACTAAAATCGCCGGTGATAAGATATGGCTCAATATCGACCTCCGCCAGCAACCCAGAATGTCTGTCATGAAGTTTGAAGGTTTTAAAGGCGGTGAGAAAAAGGATATCGCCGAAAGGCTCGCCATGGTTCCCGGACAGCAAATCACTCCCAACGTCATACAGCGCATCAAGCAGATCGTAGAAAAATATTTCGCCGACAAAGGCTTTAAAAATGCTAAAGTAGACGTCATTCAGCAGCCCGACCTCTCCAAAGAAAATGAAGTCATACTCACCATCCGGGTAGACCGCAGAAATAAAGTCAAGGTTCACAAAATTTATATCGACGGCAATGAAGTGCTCTCCGACAGAAAGGTCAAGGGCGCTATGAAGAAAACCAACGAAAACGGCAATCTTCTCAACCTCTTCAAGCAGAAAAAGTTTGTTATGTCCGACTTCAATGATGACAAAAAACGCATCATTGACAAGTATAACGAACTGGGTTATCGCGACGCCAAAATCACCTTCGACTCCGTGGCACAATATAATGACGGCGCCGTCGATGTATATCTAAAGGTGGATGAGGGCAAAAAATACTATATCTCTGACATCACCTGGGTAGGCAACACCGTCTATCCCACCGAGACGCTCAATCAGGTGCTCGGCATTTATCCCGGCGACGTATACAATCAGAAGCGTCTTGAAAAGAGAACCCGCGAAGATGACGACGCTATCTCCAACCTCTATCTCGACAATGGCTACCTCTTCTTCGACCTCGTGCCCATCGAAGAAAACATCAAGGGCGACTCCATCGCTCTGCGTATGAATATTCGCGAGGGACAGCAGGCTCGCATCAATCGAGTCATCATCAATGGTAACGACCAGCTATATGAGAAGGTAATCCGCCGCGAACTCCGCGTGCGCCCCGGCGAACTCTTCTCAAAGAGCGACCTCATGCGCTCTGCTCGTGAAATTGCCGCCTCCGGACACTTCAACCCCGAAACCATGGGCATCAACCCCCAGCCTAACGAAAATGACGGCACCGTCGACATCTCCTTCGACCTCGAGTCTAAAGCCAACGACAAGGTGCAGGTCTCCTTCGGATGGGGACAGACCGGCGTCACCGGACAGCTCTCTCTCTCCTTCTCCAATTTCTCTATCAAAAATCTCTTCAACCCCTCAAGCTACAAGGGCATAATACCGCGCGGCGACGGACAGACCTTCTCCATCTCCGCGCAGACCAACGCCAAATATTATCAAAGTTATAATATCTCTTTCTTCGACCCCTGGCTCGGAGGTAAGCGACCCAACTCCCTCAGCGTTTCACTCGATTACAGCCGAAGCACCGGCATCAACAGTGCTTTCTATAATAATACCTGGGGCAACGCCTGGCAGTATGCGCTTTATACACAAGGCAGCTACGGCACCAACTATAATACCTACGCTTACCAGAATGCCTACGACCCCAACAAGGTGCTCCAGATGGCAGGCGTCTCAGTTGGCTTCGGCACCCGTCTCACATGGCCCGACGACTACTTCCAGTTCCAGGCCTCTCTCTCATATAGATGGTATTACCTCAAAAACTGGGATTACCTCTATTACATGCACAATGGCGTCTCCAACGCCTTCACGCTCGGACTGACCCTCAGCCGCACATCCATAGATAATCCTATCTACACCCGCCGAGGCTCGCAGTTCTCCCTTGAAGCAATGCTCACGCCTCCCGTCTCACTCATTCAGAAAAAAGACTGGGCGAAACTCAATTACGAGGCTAACACACTCGATCAGGAAGCCGCCAAGACCGAGCTTTACAAATGGATCGAATACTGGAAAATCAAGTTCAAGAGCAAGACATTCACTCCCCTCACCGACCCGGACGGTCAATGGACTCTCGTCCTCATGACTCGTGCCGACTTCGGACTCCTCGGCTCTTACAACAAGAACGTGCGCACCCCCTTCGAGACTTTCTACTTCGGCGGCGACGGAATGTCCGGCAGTTATACTTACGCTACGGAGACAATCTCCATGCGCGGTTATGACAACGGACAGTTTACCCCCTGGGGATACGAGGGATACGCATACAGTAAGTTTACCTTCGAGCTCCACTTCCCCTTCATGCTGCAGCCATCCACCACCATCTACGCCCTCGCATTCGCTGAGGCCGGCAACTGTTGGACCTCCATCTCCGACTTCTCGCCCTTCAACCTCAAACGCTCCGCCGGCGTCGGCGTCCGCGTCTACCTCTCAATGCTCGGCTTCCTCGGCATCGACTGGGGTTACGGCTTCGACAAAGTATGGGGCAGAAGAGGCGGCGGACAGCTCCACTTCGTCCTCGGACAGGAATTCTGACCCTCCCATAATAAACCATTCTCCTCTTAAAACGTCTATATTATCGTAGACCCCCATACAAGGCATAAGTAAATCACTCTATAAATCTTCACATAAGAATGAAAAAGATATTCTTTATACTCACCGTCGCGCTTCTCGCCACTCTCGGCGCTAACGCACAGAAGTTCGCCCTCGTTGATATGGATTACGTGCTCCGCAACGTCCCCGCTTACGAAATGGCCAACGAGCAGCTCAATCAGGTCTCACAACGCTGGGAAAAGGAAGTCACCGAACTCACCAAGCAGGCACAGACTCTTTACCAGAATTATCAGTCTGACATGGTATTCCTCACCGACGAACAGAAGAAAAAACGCGAAGAGGAAATCGTAGCGAAAGAAAAGGAAGCCACCGACGCCCGCAATAAATATTTCGGACCCGAAGGCGAACTCTACAAGAAGCGCCAGAGCCTAATGAAGCCCATCCAGGAAGACGTCTACAATGCAGTAAAGGCCGTCGCTGAAGAGAAAGGTTACCAGGTAATCTTCGACCGCGCAAGCTCACAAAGCATCGTCTTCGCCTCTCCGCGCATCGACGTCAGCAACGACGTGCTCGCCAAGTTAGGCTATTCCAAATAATTTCCCTATCTTTGCACTCAGATATTTTTTGAAAAAAATTTTAATACAGATATGATTAAGAAAATCTTAGTGGCAATCATGGTTGCCATCCCCATGCTCGCAGCAGCACAGACAGTGAAAATCGGTCTCGTTGACGTTAACGCTATCATCGGCGTAATGCCCGCCACAGCCCAGGCACAGCAGAAACTCAATGAGGCACAGAAAAAGTATGAGACTGAATACAACGCTCTTCAGGAAGAACTCAAGAAGCAGTATGACGAGCTCGCCAACATGAAGGAAGACGAACTCCCCGCTATCCGCGAACGCAAGCAGACCGCCTTCCAGGAAAGCAGCCAGAAGCTTCAGGTCTTCGAGCAGCAGATCATGCAGGACATACAGCGCATGCAGCAGGAACTCATGACCCCCATCATGCAGCAGGTCAAAGCCGCTGTCGAGTCAGTAGGGCAGGAGGGCAATTATACGCTGATACAGGATCTCAATCCGCAGATCACTTACTATTACTCCTCACCCGCTGAGGATATCACACCCCTCGTAAAGACTAAACTCGGACTCTGATTTCATAAATGAAAATTGGAATTTTCGACTCCGGATACGGAGGACTTACCATACTGCGGGAGATCATCAAGACGCTCCCGCAGTATGACTATATCTACCTCGGTGATAACGCCCGCGCACCTTACGGCTCACGCTCGTTCGATATCGTATATCAATATACCCTCCAAGCCGTCAGATACCTCTTCGATGCGGGTTGCCAGCTCGTCATCCTCGCTTGCAACACCGCCTCAGCTAAAGCGCTGCGCACCATCCAGCAAAATGACCTCCCCCTCATCGACCCCTCCCGACGTGTGCTCGGAGTCATAATCCCCACAGTAGAAATCCTCAACACCATCTCACGAAATCATCACATCGGAGTCGTAGCCACACAAGGCACCATCGACAGCCATTCCTACGCTATCGAAACCGCCAAACTTCACCCCGACATGCACGTCACGGAACTCGCATGCCCGATGTGGGTCCCACTCATCGAAAATAATGAAGCCGACTCCCCGGGAGCAGACTATTTCGTCGATAAATATTGCAGACAGATACTCGAAATGGATCCGGAAATCGACACCCTCGTGCTCGGATGCACTCACTATCCTCTACTCTACGACAAAATCGCAGACTGCGTCCCCGACAACGTCAGCATCATCTCACAAGGCGATATCGTAGCCAAAAGCCTCGTCGACTATCTACGGAGACACCCGGAAATAGAATCAACCCTCTCGCGCAACCATAGCGTCAAATTCCTCACCTCTGAAAATCCCGAAAAATTCAATAAACTCGCCTCCCTCTTCCTCCCCATCCCCGTCCAAGCCACCCGAATCACACTCTAAGCCTCCCTTCCCGCTCTGCATAATCACGTCGAACAAAAACACCTCAAGCAAGGTTTATACATCAGATAATTCAATAAAAAAAAATATGACTCCCCAACTAATAGAAGAAATCAAATCCCTCTCCCCCGAAGAGGCAGTCTCAAGCCTCGACATCTATCTAAAGGACAACCCCGAAGACACCGACGCCCTCACCCTAAGAGGCATGCGCCACTGGAGCCTCGGCCACCGTTCCCAAGCCATCAACGACTATCTCGCAGCCATAAAGATAGACCCCAACTGCAAAGCCCAACAAGCCCTGAAAGCCACCAACGACATCCTAAACTACTACAACAAAGACCTCTACAACCCCTAACCCCAACAGCCCCATTGTGCTCGGCCCATCGTAGGAAATGCCGTGGCATGTCCGCTCCCCATTGTGCCGGGATCCCATCCACAAAATCCCAAATCAATGCCCCCAGAGCCTAAGTTTGGAGCAGTGTGAGAGCTTCAGCTCGAAAAAAACAAAAAAAATCCCAAAATCCCCTTGCAAAACCAAAAAAAAGCATTAACTTTGCAATACAAAAGGGAAAATCCCGGTCCCATAGCTCAGTTGGTTAGAGCACCTGACTCATAATCAGGGAGTCCTAGGTTCAAGCCCTAGTGGGACCACCAACAATAGCCGCTGCCACACAGCGGCTATTTTTTATGCCTATCTCCTCCAGACTTCAAATTTTTGTCCAAGCCCCAAGCTATAGCGTAGGGATCACCCTCCTTCCCCTAAAATCCCCCCAAAAATAAAATTTGCAAAATTCTTAAAAATTGTTTATATTTGCAAAAACTATCTCACCCTCTTAAAAGCACACCGCTTTTAAGACCTTGAATTTGATACCAAATATGGACTATACCTGGCTAATCATTGATATTGCCTCGGTACTTACTGTCGCAGCCCTTACAGGATTTCTTATACCCCAAATCCTCCTCCTCGCATTCAAAAAGCAACTCTTCGACGTCCCCGACGAAAGAAAAATACACACTCTCCCCGTCCCACGGCTCGGAGGCATTGCATTCCTCCCCGTAATCCTCTTCACTATCCTGCTCACCATAGGATGCGGACTCCTCAAAGACCAATACTGGCTCCGGGCTATACCCGTCGACCAGATCAAGGAATGCGTCTTCCTCGCCTGCGGAGCCCTCGCCCTATATATCGTCGGTATCGCCGACGACCTCATCGGAGTCCGTTATCGCGCCAAATTCATAGTACAGATCGGAGCAGCTGCCCTACTCGTCATCTCCAACCTCATCTTCAATGACTTCCACGGACTCTTCGGACTCCAGACCATCAACGAAATCGTAGCCATTGCCCTCACAATGCTCCTCATCGTCTTCATCACCAACGCCATCAATCTGATCGACGGCATCGACGGACTCGCCTCCGGACTAAGCCTGATCGCCTGCATAATATACGCCTTCTTCCTCTTCGACAACGATATCTACCTCTTTTCCCAACTCTCCGCTTGCCTCTTTGCTGCTCTGCTCACTTTCTTTACCTTCAACGTCTTCGGCGACGCCACAAAAAGAAAGAAAATATTCATGGGCGACACCGGAACACTCACCGTCGGCATCATCCTCTCGGCCCTCGCACTCCGACTCGCCAACGAACCGGACGAACCCAAAGACTACAACTTCGCAGTAGTTGCCTTCTCACCACTCCTCATCCCCTGTCTCGACGTTGTCCGCGTATATTTCCACCGCATACGCAATCATACCAACCCCTTCCTCCCCGACAAAAACCATATCCATCATAAGCTCCTCGCCGCCGGTATGAAGCAGCGGCTCGCCATGATCACCATCATTTCATTCTCCGCACTCCTCTCCCTGCTCAACATCTACATCTCCCGTTCCCTCAACATCACCCTGATCTTCTTAGGCGACATAATAATCTGGATAGCCATCAACATCTGGCTCTCAAAAATAATCCGCCAACGCCAAGCCAGCCGCCCCCAAGCCGCATAATCCCACAACGTAGGGACATGACTTCGGCATGTTTCAAATGCAAAATCCCCCAAAGCGTATGTTTGGCGAAGTGTGAGAGTTTTAGCTCAAATAAGAGCGTCCGTCCCCCGAACACTCATCACTCATCACTCTGACTTATCACTTATTATACTCCCGCAAAGCCTCCTCCAGCACCTTAAGAGCCTTACCAAGATCCTCCTTGCAAAGCACGTAAGCCAGTCTGACCTGATTCCGGCCCTCACCCGGAGTAGTATAAAAGCCCGAAGCCGGAGCCATAAAGATAGTCTGACCCTCATACTCAAAATCCGTCAGACACCACTCGCAAAACTTGTCAGCGTCATCCACCGGCAACTGAGCCACAGTGTAAAAAGCACCCATGGGTATCGGCGAATAGCAGCCCGGTATCCGGTTGATCCCATCCACTAAGAAATTCCGCCGTTCCACATACTCCGTATAAGTATTGAGCATATACTCCGGCGACGCATCTATCGAAGCCTCAGCCACAAGCTGACCCAACAGCGGCGGACTCAACCGCGCCTGGCAAAACTTCATCACATTCCGACGCAAAGCCTCATTCTTCGTTATCAAAGCCCCTATCCTTATCCCGCACTCATTATAACGCTTCGACACCGAGTCGATCAACACCACCTGCTCCTCTATCCCCGGCAGATGAAACGCCGAGATATACGGCGCCCCCGTATAGCAAAACTCCCTGTATACTATAATCGCAAAAACGAAACGTGCAACTTTTCAAAACGAAACGAGCAAATCTTCT
>CAYVZJ010000040.1:0-25768 GCA_964456155.1 uncultured Sangeribacter sp. | reverse complement strand
TTTAGTGCCAATTATTTAAAATATTCTTTTAACAGTAAAAGTGTTCAAAACCCGATCCTCAGAATGACCACAAACAATCGTTTCTGTTAATTATCCTCAAAGTTATAACTTTTTTCGGTTACAGCATAATTTTCTGAAGCAATATCTATCAAAAGATATAGACTCCTTTCCACAAAAAACACAAGATTTGCTGAAAAAAATTGCATATCTGAATTTTATTTAATAACTTTGCGTCGCTTTCCAGTCCGAAAGATTGAAAGTATAAGGATTGTCTTATGGTGTAATGGTAGCACAGCAGTTTTTGGTTCTGCTTGTCCAGGTTCGAATCCTGGTAAGACAACTATCTCTCCCCTCACAAAGCCTGCATCCCCCTCTTTTTTTACTACAACACCTGTTTCCGCCGCAAGATGACCGCCGATATCGCAATATCCACACATAAGCAGGCCGGAATACAGCGTCTCGCGCAAGGCTTTCTCCCGGCTATTCCCGGCGTCAGATATGTCATCTCCTGGCAAAGTCACGAAAATGCGCCTATACCCGCACAACTCGCTGACAGAGAAGACGTCACCATAACAAGATTTGACGGCACGGGGCAATCTCACAACAGAAACAACGCTCTTGAACACTGCACGTCTGATATTGTAATAATATCCGACGATGACCTTATTTACCGCCCTGACGGCATCAAGGCGATAATCGCAGAGTTTGAGAAAAATCCGCAGATGGAGGTCGCTACTTTCCGCAGCATTCACGACCCCTCCATCTCTTATCCGGATAAGATGACTCGTCTCTCCCTGCCGTTGCCACGCAATTTTTACGTATCATGCTTCGAGATAGCCCTGCGGCGCAACTCAGAGGCCGGAAAACTGCGTTTCAACCCGGAATTGGGGCTTAATTCGCCGCGTATGCACGGAGGTGAAGATGAAGTATTCATCCTCACAGCCATCCGTCGCAGACTCGACTGCCGCTTCCTGCCGATTACCGTCTGCGAGCATCCCGACCTCTCCACCGGCCTGAAGTCACGACTCACGGCAGCCAATCTCCGCGCCATGGGCTGCGTAATAACCCTATATTACCCGACAACCGCTCCCCTGCGCCTGCTGCTCAAGGCATGGCGTCTGTCCCGAGCCGGACGCACCCCCCTCCCAAGAGCCCTCTACCACCTCGCCAGCGGCGCCCTCGCCACCCCCGCCCTCCGAAGACGCACCGCCGCATATCTATAGTCAAGAGTCGAGAGTCGAGAGTGGAGAGTGGATAGTGGAGAGTGTCATAAATTTATAAACGGATAAACACTTAAACTTCAATAAAATAAAAAAGCTGACCAAACGGTCAGCTTTTTTTATTTTGATAATCTATTGTCTATTATACGTGGGGGCCTGCTGCTACGAGGGCTTTACCTGCAGGGTTGGTCTCAAACTTCTTGAAGTTGTTGATAAACATCTCTGCGAGTTCCTTGGCCTTCTTATCCCATTCAGCGGGGTCAGCGTATGTGTCACGGGGATCAAGAATCTTGGGATCAACGCCGGGGAGCTCAGTGGGAATTACGAAGTCAAAGTAAGGAAGCACCTTTGTGGGAGCCTTGTCGATGTCGCCATTGAGGATGTCATCGATGATGCCACGGGTGTCGCGGATTGAGATACGCTTGCCGGTACCGTTCCAGCCGGTGTTCACGAGGTAAGCGTGTGCACCTGAACGCTCCATCTTCTTGACGAGCTCCTCTGCATACTTGGTGGGATGCAGTGAGAGGAATGCCTGACCGAAGCAAGCGGAGAATGTGGGAGTAGGCTCTGTTACACCACGCTCTGTGCCGGCGAGCTTAGCAGTGAAGCCGGAGAGGAAATAGTATTTAGCCTGCTCTGAGTTGAGGATAGCAACCGGGGGAAGCACACCGAATGCGTCAGCGCTCAGGAAGATTACCTGCTTGGCAGCCGGACCCTTGCTGACGGGCTTCACGATATTGTTGATGTGGTAGATAGGATAAGACACGCGAGTGTTTTCAGTGACAGACTTGTCAGCGAAATCAGGCTCACCGTTTTCCTTTACAGTAACGTTCTCAAGGAGAGCGTCGCGCTTGATGGCGTTGTAGATATCGGGCTCTGACTCCTTGTCGAGGTTGATGACCTTTGCATAGCAGCCGCCCTCATAGTTGAAGACGCCGTCGTCGTCCCAGCCGTGCTCGTCGTCGCCGATGAGTTTACGCTTCGGGTCAGTGGAAAGAGTAGTCTTACCGGTGCCTGAAAGACCGAAGAAGATTGCTGTGGAAGTCTCATCCATGTTGGTGTTGGCTGAGCAGTGCATTGAAGCGATGCCACGGAGGGGGTTGAAGTAGTTCATCATTGAGAACATACCCTTCTTCATCTCACCGCCATACCAGGTGTTGATGATCACCTGCTCACGCTGCTTGATATTGAAGGCTACCACTGTCTCTGAGTGCAGACCGAGTTCCTTGTAGTTTTCCACCTTGGCTTTGGAAGCGTTGAAGACTACGAAGTCGGGCTTGAAGTCCTTGAGTTCTTCCTCTGAGGGACGGATAAACATGTTGGTTACGAAGTGAGCCTGCCAAGCCACCTCCATGATGAAGCGGACAGCAAGACGGGTTGAGGGGTTAGCACCGCAGAATACGTCTACTACGTAAAGAGTCTTGTCAGAGAGTTCCTTGACAGCCTTCTCACGAAGATGATCCCATACTTCAGTTGTGATGGGCTTGTTGTCGTTTTTGTATTCGTCGGATGTCCACCATACAGTATCTTCAGTCACTTCATCCTTTACGAGATATTTATCTTTAGGTGAGCGACCTGTGTAGATACCGGTCATTACGTCAACTGCGCCGAGGTCGGTCTCGATACCTTTTTCATAACCTTCGAGAGCGGGGTTGGTCTCATCTTTGTAAAGCTCCTCGTAAGAGGGATTGTGGATGATTTTTTTCACATCCTTGATGCCATACTGGCTAAGATTGATTTCTGCCATGATAGAATCTATATAAATTTGGGGTTATTAATGTCAGATATTAAATCGCGTTCAAATTATAAACAAATACCTCTATTGATTTGATTTACAAAATTACATAAAAAATTCCGTAATTGGAAATATTTAAGATTTTTTTAGACCCTTTTTTAGGTCCATTAATACCCCGAGATAAGACTCTTTAATATCACCCCATAATACTCCGGCAAGGCGGTGTGCCGGTCATGACCTACTTCAGGATAGCGCTTCCGGCACCCGACATCTGGTATGCTTCATTTCCTTCCATTACTTTCTTGCCATAGCCGAATGTATAAGTAGCTGAGACATAGACGAAGCAATGATTATTCGGGGTGTATTGCGTCTGCACGTAGTCATAATTCTTACTTGTCATGACACTTGTGCCGCTTTTCCAATTCCATCTGAAGGGATTTACTATTATCGCCTGCAGATTCCATGATGAATTACCCCATCCGATAATTGCTGAATATGCGTCTTTGCTATTTACCCATGTGCCCTTTACAAAACCGTCGGCTGATGACATTCGAGACTGATATTGCAGGCCGAATTGCCATTGATTGAGATAATAATAAGCCTGCAGATACCAATTCAAGTGAGATTTATTCCAGTTGAAAGGCGCGCCGCCGTGCGCTATCTGATGAGTCAACTGACCGCTAATCTGCAGTTTGCCATCAATAAGCCGCGCACTGCCGTTCACACCATAACCGCCTTGGGAAAAATTGCCCAATGGCTGGCGCACACCACGGAGTATTCCGTCTGCCGATGCTTCATAGACGTATGCGAAACGGTTGGCCACCACATACCCGTAGCCAAATACGGAAAAACTGAATTTATTGTTGGGCAGCCACTGATAACTTGCGCCGAAATCGTAACCCTTGTAAGGCGTGAGATTAGGATTGCCGGTATAGCGCATCAAGGGATTGGACTGTATCACGGCATTACTGCGATATGACGCATCCGGCATCTCTGACTGATAATGAAACTCTAAATTCAGTGAATTTTTCTTATTGAAGGCATACTGTAATGACACGTCCGTAAAGGGTCGCGTGCCTTTCTCCGACTTATCATTTACTTTAGAACAGTCGTATGTAAGACCCAGAGCAAGCCGGGCATACAGTTTTGCAGACACGAAACTATAAATAACCCCGGGGCCAATCCTCAACGTGGACAAATGATCGGATTGGGAGGCTGTGCCTGAATATTTTGTCTTGCTTGTGGTATAACCGGCCAATAGAGACGCGGAGAGGTCTCCCCATTTTCCGAAGTCGTGCTGATAACGCAGATTACCGGTTATTTTATGTGAATAATCTGTAGCGGAATTTATATATTCCCGCGAAGGGTCTTCCACATATCTGCTGTCCTGGCGGGTGTTAGTATATGAATAGTATGGCCTGAAATTGATGGTATTGCCGTGTGGAAGAATAAAATTCCAGTTACCGTCATACGTCACGTAGTTTTCTCGATGATTTGTCTCATTGACAAAATCCGTCTCCGGGAAATCAGACGGATTAAAGACTATTTTTCCGGTGGTATTATCCTTTGGATAATTATCAAAAGTAGCACCTATAGAGTTACTTATAGTAATCTTATCGGTGGAATAGAGTGCCCTGAAGGTAGGCCAGAAATACCGTCTCTTTACTTTAGCGTCTGTGGTGACGGAATAACGCTCGAATTCCTTGATTGACCCGTCCGGCTGCGGAAGACGATACGTCTCCGTCATGTCATCGTAAGTATGGCGGCTGTCATTATAATACCCTCCGACGCCGAGGTCGTAGGTCATTTTTTTGTATTGAAATTTGGAATAAAGATTCAACTGCCCGGCATTGGCGATAAAAAACTCATTAGCAAATGCCTTGACATAACCGCCATATTCGTATTGATGCATAATGAAATTTATCACATGAGCGGCACCCTGAAAACGTGGATCTTTAGGGTAATCGTAATATTCCACTTTCTTGACATCCACCATCCGCATACCTGTCAGATCTTGTTCGGTTGCCTCGACAAAGTCAATGTAAATGGCGACATCCTTTCCTGATGTAGTCTGCACTGTGCCACCCATACCGAGCGAGAGTTGGGGAATAGCCATACGGTTGAGTAGCTCTGTGGCAGTTTGTGACGCATTCTTTTGCTTAGAGGTGGGGATATAGGTGGAAACCTGCGACGATGTGGATTGAAGTTGCCCTTCTATCACCACCTCGTTAAGATCCTTGGTGCTGATGCTATCGGCATTCTCATTTTGCGCCATTACACAAGTCGCAAATAGCGAAAGCCCTGAGAACAGTAATACTCGTTTCATCTTCAAGTCATTTAGACCCCAAAGTTACAACCCATTAAAAAATAAAATCTCAACAAATGTTGAGATTTTATAAATTAGTTAATAATATTTTTTCGCATATAACTAAAAATACTGATATTTCTATTTTATGACAATCTTCCTGGAGGTGGTATTGTTTTTCCATATATAGATACCGGATGTAATGTCTGACCATTCACCGTATTTGACGGAGTTCGATACGGGGAGACCCTGCAGATTATACAATACGCCTTCTGTTGACATTTCCGGGATTATATCAGTCAGACCGGAAGCCTCTCCGGACGATGTCGGAAAGAGAGGCAGGGACGGAAACCAGTAATTCATTATCATATCGTAATCACGTATCTTTTCTCCAGCCGGCGAGTAACGCCGGGTAATATAAGTCGGAGTGCCAAATTCATGATACAATGCCATGTATATCTCATCGGTGACTGGATGCACACCTATCGCACAACCGTAAAGCTTCCAATTAGCGCCCTCCTCGTCCAGATCTATAAACAGAGATTGTTTCCGCGTATCGCAATCAAACTTATAAATCTTTGTGCCGGAAAACCATCGGTTGGGGCCTCCTTTCCAATAAAGACAATTCTGTACTGACGAGGCGACAAACGCATCCGGCGTCCACGCATACCACGAATTAGAGGGGGGATACATACCCTCGGGAGTCGGGACCAACTCATACTCAAGTGTTTCAGGATCTAAACGCACGAGATAATTCAGAAATGCTCCGGTGCCTTGCAGATTTTTCGCAACTGAAAGCCACAGCATCCCATCCTTCGACTTGACGATAGAACCTATTCCGGCACCCTCCTGAACGATATCCATCGAAATGGTCTTGACCACTTTGTCTACAGCAGGGTCTACAATCAGCAGACCATACTGTTGGTGGGCGACAAATACCTTTCCGGCTGAAGCCACCATCATGCCTGACTGACCATGATATAACGAACCGGTAGAATCTGTATTCGGCTTATCTTTGTCGCCCCCTGCATTCGGATTGGCCGAGCCTTCCACCTGACCTTCTACAGTAAATGTATCAAGATTGAAAATCCAGACACCGTTGCTTGAAGATATATAACCCTTGTGTTCATCCACTCCAAGAAAACCGCGTCCGTCACATTGAGCCCCCGAGGGGTCGATGAGCGACTGCTGATGAAGTATTTTCATGGTCTTGGCATCGGCAACGGTAATTCTGCCGCCGCTGATGGAGGCACCCGGATCCTTATCCTGTTTTGCTATCAGATACAACCGACCGTGCCATAGAGCGCCATACTGATTAGTACACCCCAATTCCATACCGGGATTTTCACTCTGTATAATACGATATTTCCAGTAATTCCCTTCGGGGTCATCCGGTTGCAGATAATTTACGGTGGAGTTCTGATGGCCGTACCAGTCTTCATTTACCCAAATTATTCCTTGGGTATAATCCGATTCCTGAGCGGCAATGGACTGAGCCATTGCCGCTGCAAGAACGGAACTTATTACTAACTTTATTATCATTTTCTAACGATAATCTTTTCACTTTGACCATTGTCTGAGGCAACAACATATACGCCCTCATGACAACCGAAATCAAAGATATATGTATCAGAATCAACTTCAAACGAATTCACCGCTCTGCCGGCTACATCGAATATGGTAAATTTATGTCCGCAGTATCCGGTGAGGATCAGGCGTCTTCCATCACTCTTAATATTGCACGCTGCCCCTGCTATGGTATTTAAAGCCGTGGGTATGTCCACATGGACAGTGACAGGCTTGGTCACGGTACGGCCATTGGACTCCGCCGCAAGTGTAAATGTATGATTGCCTACAGATACTGGAGTAATCTTCAGCATCTTCCCTTCAAGAGCGACCTCCGCGTGTGCGGCATCATCTGCAAAAAGGACCGGAGAATGTGTCCGGGCAGACATTGGCGCGGATGCTTCCATAAGAGATACCTTTATAAGAGCATCAATGTTGTCTGGATCTGATATACATTCGGAAAGGTCTATGACTTTCGTTTCATCATCCGCTGCCAGCGTAATGTCGTCAACATCTATGACTGCATCGTACTTGTCCGGGAAAATCGGTAAAGCCTGAAACCAATAATACGGATTCAGATGGAGCGTATTGAGAATCTCACCGGAGTCACCGTCAACGAAGTGTAGCCAGTGGTCACGATATTGTCCGCTGGCAGCCCCTTTACGCGTGGTCATGACTACAAGGCGGTTATTGCGCGCATCAAAAGCGGGAGTGCCGTAATTCATCTGTTCTACTTCCTCACCGAAACCGTTAATACCCTTCACACCGGCCAGAGTAAAGAATGGCTCTATGTTGGCCGGATTGTCAGTCACAGGATTGAACTTGTAATAATATGTACCTCCTCCGGCAATACCTCCCGCACCGGTACTGAACCATAGATTACCCGTGGTATGGTCTCCCTTGAACGCTGTGGAACGCCATGCGCCCCAGCCGCAGGCCACAGTGCCGATTTCATCAGGCATAGCTATGCGTGCTGTCTCTTCAAGTGTCTCCGGATCGATACCTACGAATACCGAATGACTACCTTCTATAGTGGCATACCATACGGTGCCGTCTGATGTCTGAGTCACACCCTGCACATTGCTATCTTCAATCGTCATGACCAACTCGTCAGTCATAGGATCGATACAAAGGATACCTGTATTCTGCATGACGGCAAATACATATCTGCCGCCGTTGATGATATCTCCGACCTGGCCGCTGTACAGGTCACTTCCCCCTCCCGCAAGATGACCGGTGACCACAGGATTTTCAACATCCTTGATATCCATGATAAAGATTCCGTTGCTGGTAGACACATATATTTTGTCAGGAGTGGCGCCGGCAACAGCGCGGCCGTCACCGATCTCTTCGCCATATGCAGGACGGTTATAATATCCTCCGATACGCTTGAGGGTTTTGGCATCCGCTATCACCACGCATCCGCCACCTCTGAGTTTATCTCCACCGTCATCGGGCTGTTTGGAGACAACGATAAGTTTATCATTCCATATTATGCCGTATTGCGATGTGCATCCGAATGACATGCCGGGATTTTCCCTCTCATATGCCTGATACACGATCTTATTGTCATCAGTAATATAGTTAAGTCCTCCGTTGGTATGACCGAACCATTCCTCGTTCAATATGATGGTGCCGTCCGTATATGCGCCCTCTACAGGTGTATGGTCACTCTCCACTACATTTACGATAAAATCCTTTTCGTAAGCACCGTCGGAAGAGACGACATGAACTTTTGCGGGATGGTCTCCCGTGGGACGGTGGCCTGAGAGTTCATAAAATTGCACACGGGTATTGTCCAGATCCCACCAGTTGACCTTATATGTGCTGCATGTCAGATTGTCATTGCTGTCACCATTATCACTCAAGGTGATTGTCACATCCTTGATATCTGCATCTTCGGGTTCGATTACGGGACGTAAGCCTATCAGTTGCCTTACCGGAATATTTATTACTCCGTCTTCTGTGCCCGGCCCGAAGTTTACAGCTGTGACAGGGTTAAGCAAATCACAATTCAATGTAAAATCCACCGACACATTCTCATCATTTCTTGCAAATACCGTGACCTTGGTAGTACCTTTAACTGTCTTGGTGCTTAGTCCGGACGTGGTAGTGTAAGTTGCCAATGCTGCATTCTCTACCTTAGCGGATACGGCAGTGTATGTGGCATTTTCCGGAGAATAATCATATTCGAGAGTCACACTCTTGTTCAGACCGGCCGTGACTTCGGAATTTCTCATGGTAATTGAGGTCATTGGAATTTCCGGTGCCTCTACGATAAGAGTCATGAAATTACTCTCATAATAGCCGTACGAACCATAGTATTGAGGTCTGTAACGCACGTATGTAGTTCCGGTCACACCGGTAAATGTAGGACGTGCATTATAAGTATCTTCCACCAGCGTGTATGGTGTGATGATGATTGTGCGGTCCAGACGGTAAGTTTCGTTGCTTGAAGAAGCCTGCCAGTTGGTAGTGGAATTAACCTTACCTTCCGGCACCTGCATGAAACAGGGTATGACGACACCATTATCGCTCAGCTTGACAGTCATGGCATCGGGAAGCCAGACCCCTTCAGCATCGGGTTCCGGCACATAAAAATAATACGGTGCTGCTGCAGCATCAAGACCGTCTGCCGAAAGAGTTATCACCGGTGTGACGCCATCTGCAGCGGTTGTCTTGCCGGGGACACTCAACAGTTCAACATCTTTGATATCGGTGTTGTCAAATACGGAATGCGAATCACCGTTGAGGTCGAAACTGACTGTGGGCGTAGCGGACATCTGTACCGACATTCGGACATCTGCCGCACTCACTAAGTTCAGAGCCTCAAGTGCTGTCAGGTCTGCGTTATCCGATTTGACACAATAGACGAAGTTATCTATCCTTTCGGGAACACCGAAACGGAGAACGAACAGATAGGTATTGCCGCCCTCTCCGACAGTACACCGCACCTTCGACAGATCCGGCGCGTCCGCAAATGCGCATCCTATTGCTGTGATAACGCATGCAAGAATAAAAAATAATCTTTTCATTTGGTTAAGTTATTATTAGGTGATTTTTTATTAATTATTATGGTATTATATATCTTTTTTCCACCGTATAGCCGGAACGTATGACGTATATGCCCGGAGTCAGATTATCTTCATTAACACGAAGACCGGTCAATGTATAGTATTCTACATATCTACCCGTGTCTGTGTGAACTGTCATGACGCCGGTTGTTATATCCGGTTCACAATACACATATAAGGATTTGTTGTCTGTCGGTGGAACGCCTTCACCTACGCCTCCTACCTTGGGGTCTTCAAACTGTGTAAATGACCATCCGTCAATACATCCGTCACTGAGTTGACGACCGGTAAATCCTGTACCGCTATACATCCAGTCGGGATTATTTCCCGTTACAGTCCAGTAGCTCCAGTATCCGCCATACCATGCCGATGTCCACCATCCGAATTCCCATCCGTCATCAGTCATATCCCAGCAGTCATAGTCATAAGCGGGATATCCATATCGCGGCTGATCTATAGGATGCTGTATGACATGAGAATTTGACATGCGAGCATTATCTATGGCAGCGGCACATATTTCCGGGGTACGGTCACCGGGTGCCTCTGACTGACCGAAAAAGCTGTTGGTATTGAAGTAATCAAAATTGATAAACTCATAATCGAGTGCCTTGGCAAAATCGAAATATATATTCTCCAGCAGTTTATCCGCATTGCCTACCCCTATACCACATACTGTTGAGCCATATTGTCCGGTAGTCTGTGTAAGGAGTACCAGATTAGAGGAATTACCGCATATTGCCTTGAACATATCCTCTCCGGTTGGCTTCTCGCCATCTTCCCAGCGATATCCCCACACATAGGCTTTGGGATCGGAAGCACCGGCATCGTTGGTGACTACGAGTGCCGCGCGGTTGGGTCCGGTACCGGTCCAATGACGGATTAGGTCAAAGTCGACAGAATGTGCTGACATACAAATTGCTGTCAGGACAAGCATCATCGTAAGTAAGTTTTTTCTCATGATTAGGTTAATTATTTATTGTTTAATATATTGTCACTTAGGAATCGTCAGCATGTCTATGTGCAGGTCCTGGGCACGGCTTAATTCGGTTGAGGTTTCACCGAGCCATCCGCAATATTGATTTACTCCGGTATAGACCCTTATGAAATCGACACCCGGAAGGTCAACAGGATTCCCGTCCGAATCCACCGCCCGGGAGATATCGAAAGAATTAAGGTCGGCATACTCATTGGGGTGATTGTCCACATATCCCCACGGATAGCTGTAGAGCACATAATAGGTGCCGCACCCGCTTATATCTTCTCCGTTACCGGCTAAGATACTCCCTGTGAAAGTCAAGCTCTCGGCCGATATCCATTTAGGAAAATAGTCCTGCTTGTGGAATATATTTTTGGCCATATAGCCTGATGCTCCCTGATTGTCTTGCCATGATATGTAGTGGATATCATCAAGACTGTTGTCCTCATCGGCTTCTATCTGCCGGTCAGGGTCGGGGCGATGATAGGTTATGGAATAATTATGCCGGGTGCCGGAGGAATAATATTCGCTGCCTGCCAGTTCATACCATTCATCATCCGGCAAGCCGTTGCAATTCGTATCGTAGCTCACCATAACTATGCCAGGCTCTGCCGAACCTCCCTTCTTTTCGGGTTGCAACAGTTCATAGAAGCAGTTGCCCCAGATACGGAAATCCTTTTCACCGGGAATATTCATTACGGTATGGTCAAAACCGAATGTAACATATCCGCCGTATCCCCCTAAGGTAATCATTACGTCATTCGTGCCGGAGATGCAATCCTCAGCCTTCCGGAGGATGGATGCATAAGTATCCCCCTCTTCGTAACGGGGCATTTCATTGACAAACTGACCCGGAGCCGGACAATATTCGTAGACTTTGGCAATATAAGGACTGTATTCCACCTCCTCATGAAGGACTGTCACCTTAAACTCAAAATCGAAAGGAGTATCCGGATCAATTATCTTCAGCTCAAGATCATACGTTCCCTCTTCTCCGGCGATGAAGATGTAATCCCTCTCTCTGCTTACCAATTCACCGTCCACATACCATTCATATCTCTTTCCCGTAAAGGCAGGATGCAGATCCAGTTTCTGCATACGCGCAACGTAATAGACGTCATCAATTCCGAGGCTCACCATCGAAATCTCATCCTTACATCCTGACATCAGTACAAGAACTATGGAATATAATAATGCAGTAGTATTTATTAGTTTGTATTTCATCAGTTTGCGTGCTATTTATACAGGAATGCGATATGGGCGGGTATATCACCGGTACGCACACTCCATTTCTTGCGTCCTTCGGGCGAGAAGCAATAAAGCGTGCCGGATGATACATAGTTTTTGGCATCGGTGACGAAGATGTCGCCGGTGGCCGGATGCACGGCTATGCCGTAGGGCATCTGAATCTCCTTTTCAGTACCGTCAGTTATAAAGTTGTCAGATATGACTTCCTTTGTGCGGACATCTATCACTCCGTAAGTGATCGTATTGGATTGGGTATAATTATTCCATTCCGTGGCATAATAGTACATTTTATCCTCGTAAAAGGCCATGTTCGAACAAGCGATGGGGATTGTATCGGTGACTTTCATCTGATTGTAGCCCGGCTTCTTTTGCATCACATACAGCCGGGATGGCCTTGACTGATAGTCTCCCCGTGAGGTCACCCACAGTTTTCCATACCGGTCTTTTTTCAACCGGTGAAGGTTTATTCCCACAGGTATCTGCTGCACCTGCTTGAAATCTATCATTTGAATTACCGATACCGTATAGTCATAATTCGGCACGCGGTAACCACCCGAATTGGCTACATACATATAGTCATCCACTATCTCCATTTCTTCGGGCTGATATCCTACCGACACCTTCCGGGTGACATTCAGCGAAAGCGTATCCACCTCATACACCGCTCCTTTGGGTGCTTCGGGGTCAATCAAGACGGGGCCGACGTATGAGCTGACGTAGGCTTTGCCTCTGTGAAATCTGATATACCGGCAGTTGGGAATGTCTATCTGCCCTATCCGGATGCCGGTGCGCGCTTCCAGGACCTCAACCTTATGGGAGCAGTTGACCACCACATACAGTTTTGAGCCGTAAATGGCTATATCGTTGCCTACATCCCCAAGTTCCTTGATCACGTCAGGATTTTTTTCGGCATATATATTACGTGAATACAGGCCTGTGACATAATCATAATAGTCCAGGGTACACTTATTCGACCCCATATTCCCCTCGTTTACGAGGTATAATCCGCGAATGGAGCTGTCGGCATTCTCATCACCGATTATTTCATACTCCGTCGGCACCACAAGCTCGTCTTCACGACAGCTTGTGACGCCTGTAAGGAGCAACATAAATATGATTTTAAAGAAAAACTGTTTCATATTTCTACGGTAAGAGAGATTTTGTAATTCCGTTTCGGCATGGGATAGTTTAAGATCACGTCATAATCCTGACTGAGCAGATTATTGACCTCGACCAGAACGCGATTTCTCACTCTTCCGATTGAAAAATCATAACTCGCTGATACATCGGAGGTATACCACGGCTGGGTATAATTATACCGTATATTCTCCTGCTGGTTATAGCGGCAGCCTACGTAGATGAAGCTGTAATTGACATTGATGCCGCGCCATGAGGCATTGATGACGGCAGCCCCGGAATGATGAGGTATATATGGTATCTGGTGACGGTAATAATTGTCTGCTGGATTTGTAATATCTATCGCTCTTTGATATGTGTATTGACCGCGTACGGTAAAGAATAGATCCTGACAGGGATTTACCGTAACTAATGCAGTCAGGTCTACACCGCGGATATCCACCAATCCCAAGTTGAGCATGGTCCAGCGGAATTGTTGTCCTTTGGGATAGGCTACTATCTTATCTTGCACCTTGTTATAATACGCATCGACGCTGAAGCGCAACTGCGAGAAGATACTCCTGCTCGATTTATCAAATAACAGTCCTATATTGTATTGCTCCACCCGTTCCGGATTTAGCTTTGAATTACCCATATCGGCATAATACAGGTCGTTGAAAGTGGGCATCCTGAATGATTTCTTATAATAGGCACGAATGGAGAAGGCCTTGCTGCGCAGCGGATAGCCGCATAAATATACCGCCGGTGTAAACACAGATTTATCAGATGGGGCCTCCTGTCCCTGCAACTTATCGTGAACGAATGTCATCAATCCGCTCGCTGTAAAGGAGACCCGGTGAAAATCAAAAGCTGTGGCGACAGAGAGGAGATTGGTGTATCTGTCAGGCTTCGCGAACCCATATACATCCGCTTTCAATGAATTGAAGAGGAAATCATAACTGGCCGACGCTCTCCACCATCGGGATATTGAAATTTCATTCGCCGTAGAAAAATACAATTCCTTCTGGCGGTAAAGATTATCCACCTTAATCTGCTTGTCATCATTATTGACATAATGCGTGCGGTAAAAGGAGTATTTGATATTTTCGAGTGAGGTCCAGCGTCCGCATGATATCATTGCAGAGCCTTGCGCAAAAGAATTGGTATCCCAGATACGCTCACCCCGTCTCCACACATTATTGACAATCGCACCGGGCACTCCTCGTTCGGAATTATAGTTATAGACCTTGAAATGCCAGTTGCCGGTCATAAATGTACCGTTCAGATTTAACTCGAGCCGGGTTGCGTTGATATCACCGTTTTCCCGGACCGCCGTGGTGTCGTAAGCAAGTTCACCGGCAGGATTTACACGGCGGTATCTGAATTTATACTTTCCGCTTGAGTTAAGCCATTCGGCACTCAGGGAGGCATTGACATGGTCTGACAACTTCAGTTCCACCAAAGCAGACGGATTCAATAAGTCGAATGATCCGAATCTTACTGATGCTCTCGCATGATATCTCTCCCCCTCTTCAAATACCGGGGTACGTGTACGCAGGTAGACCGTTCCGGCATTTCCGAAATCCCTCGCCGGCTGAAGCAACGCGCTCTTCTGGCCGTTGTGCAGTGACAACGCTTCAATATTATCTAAGGAGAACTGCCCTAAGTCTATCTGTCCGTTCTGTGCATTGCCAAGTTGCACACCGTCATATACCACACCGGTATGATTGGTGCCCATCGAGCGGATATTTACTGTCTTGATACCACCCACGCCTCCGTAGTCCTTGACCTGGACACCGGCAAAATAACGCAGGGCATCAGCTACGCTGTTGCTGTTGAGTCTGGACAATTCTTCGCCGGATAAAGTCTGGACAGGGATTGTCTCTTTCTCCGGACCTTTCGCCGTCACTACAAGTTCCTGCAGATTACGGATAGCAGTGGTATCAGCAGGCTCCTTGCCCGATGACACCGATATGCAGGACACGTATAATGTAAGTACAAAAACAAATCTTGGTATTCTTGACATTACTTGAAATTTACAGATACAAAAACTCCCGTTTGCACTGATGAAAGATGCTTACGGGAGAACTAAACGTATCTGAAAATCTCAGAATAATTTCTTAAGAAACGATTTGAGTCAGCAAATGCTTTGTCAAAAGTCAGACCATTGCCCATAATCCCGCAGGCGGTTTCATTATAGCGAAAATGGCAGGTCTTCTGACTTA
The DNA here is from genome assembly GCA_964456155.1 of uncultured Sangeribacter sp. Classification (GTDB taxonomy): domain Bacteria; phylum Bacteroidota; class Bacteroidia; order Bacteroidales; family Muribaculaceae; genus Lepagella. The sequence continues at coordinate 10,303 of CAYVZJ010000040.1, read as the reverse complement.
TTCCAATTTAATCGCGCCTTCCCGGTGGAAAACCAGTGGCAGGATGCGATAAACGACTGCTTGAAAATTACTGTTCAAGCGGAAATTACAGCAGCGGGTACTGTTGAGGAATCACACCTCATTCCCTTTTGATGCTCCTTTATGCCTCCACGCTTGGACAGCAGAGCAACCATTCCGATGCAAATTTAATATCTTTTTCCAAAATACAAATAGAAATATTGTTAAAATTTACGCAAGATATCAGAATAATCATATGGATGGATTTTTATGCGGGGTGGCGGAGAGGAGTTGCGTATCTTTGTGGAAAATGATTTACTTATATGTCACGCAAGAATAATACCAAGAAATGGCTGAATGTCTCTTTTGTCAAGACAGCGAATGATGCAGGCTCATCTGCCGCATCGGCTGAGGCTGTTGAGTGTCAGGGAGGTGCTATATTGGCTACGCTCACACCGGGTATGCGGGCGCTGTGTGTCCATACACCCACCGCTGACGGCGTGCCGCACCTTATCACTCTCGCTGCCAATGGTAATATCTATATCTTCAGCGGTGAAGGCTTCAAAACGAGAACTCTTATAGGTACCCGCGACGAGGAGACTTTCGGCTCGTTGACCGCCACTCTCTGTCATGCCGACATCGTGACTCTCGCAGGCTCGACGCGACCACTTTGGCTTATCTTTGACCATACTACGGAATGCTATTCTCTATGCACCACCCTTCCCCCGGCTCCGGACTGCTCTCTGAGCCTGACCTCCACCACTCTTCTCCCTTATACTCAAGCAGGCGACGAGGAGACGGTATTGCTCGCAGCAAACCTCTACATCGGTGAAGACCGCGCTGCTTTGAGCCCGATGAATGCATGGCTCACCGGTGAAGATGGCCGTGGTGTTGACGCCTCAATAAAAGAGGAGGTATATGCGGCAGTGGCTGAGAGTGTAGAGCAATATCTCTTGGCCGTAGAGGCAGCCGGTATGGTGACGAGCCCAATGCGTGGATTTGCCGCACTCAACGGACGGCTCGCCGGCCAAATAATGACTGCCGGAAATTACCGGCAACCCTCTCTACTGCTCGAATCATGGACCTATATTGACGGTATGCTGCGTCTGAATTTACGTCTGTCTGCTCCACCCTGCAGACCGGGCGCCATTGTAAGCATCACGGAAGATCATGCCCGTTGGAGCGATGTATTCAGCCGGATGGAAATATATCTCGGGTCGCCGGTGAAATGGTGGCAACCGTCAGCAGGCACAGGCGTCACCATCACGGGTCTCGTCAATATTCTCGTCAACGGTCAGCGCCGGCGCGGCTTTGCAATGTATGCTCTTGCCGACAGTGAATACGCCGCAGCACTTGCCGGACAATATCAATTCAAAGCAGCGGGGAGTGTCTCTACTGCTCAGGCCATGGAGGGAGTGATGCAACTCCGACGCGATGAGAGCGCTCACACCATTATGCCTGACTACACAGACCATGACAGACTAAGCGCTGACGGAGGAGTGGCTACTACCGATGGACCGGTGCTCTTCAGCGGCGAGACAATCCTTACTTCCGACAAGGATTTTCCTGTGCTCTTTCCTTCACGAAAACGCATTTGTGACTCTCACATCAGGGCGCTTAGCGAGAGTTTTAGAAGTCGCTCGGCCACAGATGCCGGCCGCACTCCCCTATTAGCCTTCTGTGATGACGGCATACGACTGGTGTCCTCTGACGGAAAAGGGGGATATGGACCGGCACAATTTCTCACGGGAGATATTGTGGCAGACGCCGGAAGTGTGACCCTCACAACCGATAGCGTCGTCTTTCTCACCCTCCACGGGCTGGTAAAATTATCGGGAACGAAACGCAGCGTCATCCTTGATATCGGGGATATGGAGGGTCTGCATTCGGGCTCTATATGGTATAGTTATCTACACAATTTTCTTGTATTGGGCGATAATGACGGCATCAATGTGTTTGATATCGAGAGCGGACTGACCGGCGAGTGTGACCACAAAATCACTGAAATTCTGGAATATGACGGTCGGCTATATGGAAGAGATGTGCATGGGCATCTGCTCGAACTGCGACTTACACGACACAAGTCGACCTCTGAAGATGGCTCTGTCACCACCGTCTTGAGCACCATTCTATTGCCCTTCACAGACCCGTGGACTTCCAAACGCATATATGCCGTAGACTTTGGCAAAAAAGAGACGGAATGGGCGCTGGAGGCAACTGATGAGATACCTCCGGCAGAAAATCAGAGCGAACGCACCTCTGCTGATGACATCGAATGGATAAGTGTTGCTACAGGCATCACCGGAGAAAGCGGGATGAGCGGTCGTCTGCGGTTGCCCTCTTTCAGAAATTGGCGATTATCTGTCCGCAGTGCAGATAATGTCTCCATCACCGGAGCCAGGATACTATACGCTCAGATAAATTGAAGAGGAAAATTGGGGATAAAAGCCTTTTTTATTAATTTTGCATTATCATAGATCCAACCTCACTAAATTATTAACTAAAGGGTCGAAAATTCTTTATATGTTGACTACAAAGATTTCTGAGAAGATTACTTATATAGGCGTAAATGACCGTCGCACTGCTCGTTTTGAGGCTATGTGGCCTCTCCCTTACGGGGTGAGTTATAATTCTTACCTTATCGCGGGCAATGAGAAGGCTGCTATCATAGACGGTGTGGAGATGTCTCACGGCTTCGACCAGATTGACGAGATACGCCAGGCGTTGGGCAACCGTCAGCCGGACTATCTCATCATCAATCACATGGAGCCCGACCACAGCAGTGGCATCCGCATCCTCCGCAGCGCCTTCCCCGATATCACCATTGTCGGCAATGCGCAGACCCTCAAAATGATAGAGGGATATTACGGAGTGACCGACAATACTCTCGCTGTCAAGGACGGTGACACTCTGCCATTAGGAAGCGACGCCACCTTGCAATTCTTCCTGACGCCGATGGTACACTGGCCGGAAACGATGATGACATATCTCGCCGAGGAACAGACACTCTTCTCCGGAGATGCCTTCGGTTGCTTCGGAGCCCTCAACGGTGCGGTGCTTGACACAGACATGGATTACGGACGGTATATGCCGGAGATGGTCAGATATTACAGCAACATCGTGGGCAAATACGGCATGTTCGTGCAGCGTGCGCTTAAGAAACTGGATGGCCTTGCGCTCTCAACGCTCTGCACTACTCACGGACCCGTATGGCGTGAAAATCTGCCGGGCGTAGTAGATTTATACGACAAACTGAGTCGCTACGAGCCTCTTGACAATGGTGTGACAATCATTTACGGCTCCATGTACGGCAACATGGAGCGCCTTGCGGAGGCTGCAGCCGAAGGGCTTGCATCAGCCGGCGTGCGCGACATCACCATGCTCAATGCCGCCACGGCTGAATTGAGCGATATCCTTGCTGCCGTGTTCCGCCATAAAGGTCTTGTGATAGCTGCCCCCACGTATAGCGACAACCTCTTCCCGCCTGTTGCCAACGCGCTGCGAGCCATCGCCCTGCGCGGGGTCAAAGACCGTCAGGCTGTGATACTCGGCACATGCACATGGGCAGAGCGAGCCTCCGGCATAATGAAAGGCATACTTGAAGAATCAGGCCTATGCGTCTACGATAACCCCTTTACCATCAAGCAGTCGCCCTCCCATGAGGATATGCAGGCCGTCCGCGCCCTTCTCGCTCAATACGCCGAAACGCTGTAAACCCTAAACACATATACATATATAACTAACGCAGGAAGCACTGATATGCTTCCTGCGTTTTCATTTATACCTGAATCTGTGTTTTTAATACTTTGAATCTGTGTTTTTAATACTTTGAAGTAGAGGGCATGAAGAGCTGGCGGATAGCCTCGGCCACTGCCTCAGCATCGTCGGCAGCATTTGCTATACCTACACCATCTGTCACCCATGTGTTGGGCAAGAAACGGCGAACAAATTCGCGTACCTTGTCATGACCTGTACCCTCATGGTTGATGATGGGCACTACACGTTTGCCGGTGAAGTCATACTGGTCGAAGAAGGTATATACGGCCATCGGAAGATCGTCATACCAATTAGGCGCTACCAGCACGACATACTTATAGTCTTGCATTTTGCCCACCTTGTCTACCAAAGCAGGGCGAGAATTGTTCTCCTTCTCTATTTTTGTCACTGTGGCGAATGCATCCTTGTCTTCGGGATAAATTTCCGTCGGAGTAATGGCAAAGAGTGTTGAAGCGTAATTTTTATCCTTAAGAGCATCTACAACTTGCTCTGCTACTTTCTTAGAGCCTGATGTCTCCTTACCTTTCTGGATGAAGTAAGCCACCAGAATTTTGTCTGCATTTAAACGTGTGCTTTCCATAACTATTTGTGTATTAAATTATTATTAAAGTAATTTTCCGAGCAACGTACGGACATGCCTTAGGCATGTTTCAAGGTTATATCCTAAATATGTGGAACATCAGAACGCCCGATTGACCAAATCAATAAGTTCCTGCAATGTCTTATGTCTCGACTCCCGCATCAGTTCTTCGCCGCGCTTGAACACAATCCAGGTAGGGTAAGCCTTGATATCATATTGCTTTTTGAGTCGATGGTCATAAGAGGCATCTACGCGCATAATGTTGATACGGTCGCCAAACTCCTTACGAAGTCCTTCGGCAAGATATTTTATTTCCACGGCATCCTGTTCACCGGCATGGATGAAGACTGCCAATGAGGGTATACCCTCAGCTATACGTGATTCAAAAGTTTTCATAATATTATCTCATTAAAATTAAATTATATCTATAAATTATTCCTACAATAAAAACGCCCGCACCCCCCTAAAGGTTTATTCCGCCATCCCCCATCCACCCCCTATCATCCCTCCCCACCCCTCTGCCTCAGAGAGGCAACATAACGTCTCATCAATTGCGCTCCAACCGTCTGCCTCGGAGAGGCTACATCTCATTAGCCGGGTACGCAGTACCCGGATCAGCCCACCACTCCCTACCCTCAGCCTCGGAGAGGCTGCATTTCGTCTGTCTATGTAATCAGATGATTACCGGGGTGGCGGATAGCACATATCCCATCTGTATGCCATACTCTTCATTTGTCACAAACCGAGAGATGGCAACGTGTCGCTTATAGTCTTTTCCTGACTTTACCTCCAATGGCACAACTGACAAATTTTTGTAATCATCAAAAAAGAAATAGGATTTTTATCGTTGCACGATGCGAAATAATCCGAGATTATGGGCTCAATCTTCCTGTAAAGCATATATGCCTTATTTTAAATAAATTAGACTAACGTCTTACACTTTTCAATCCAAAAACGCACCGCAAAAACACACTTTTCAATCCAAAAATGCAACAATTTTATACACTTTTCAATCCAAAATACCAAATGCAGTCCCGCCGGGACAGCTATATCCAAAATCCGGTCTTACCCAACTTTTATCTGAAAATATTTGTTCTTGAAATAAATGTGATATATATTTGCATTATACATTATAACATTATGGAAGCAACAGTAAATAGAAAATCTACGATGTTTCGTCTGCGTGAGGAACTTCTGGAACGACTGAAACAACTGGCAGCTCGCGATAATCGTAGCCTCAATAATTATGTGGAAACCATCCTGATGGATGTTGTATATAATACTCCAAATACCATAACTATTGCTGCGATGAAGGAGGCTGAGAATGATGCGAATCTAACCACTGTAAATATGGATAGTTATGAATCATTTCTTAAATCTCTTGATTTGAAATGAAAGAAATCAAAAGTGGCAAGCAATTCAAGAAGGACTTGAAGAAATATGCCAATCAGCCTAAAAAGTTGATGGAGTTATACTATTTCATTGACAATTATTTACGCACGGGAACAGCGATACCCCCAAAATACCGCGCTCATCGTCTTCATGGAGACTATGCCGGACACTTGGAGTGTCATATTGAAGGTGACTTCCTTTTGATATGGATTGATGAGACCACCAACATCATAAAGCTTATCAGAGTTGGCAGTCATTCAGAATTATTCGGTTAGTATCAACCCCCAGCCTCGGAGAGGCTACATCTCATTAGCCGGGTACGCAGTGCCCGGATCATATACCTACCCCCAACCCTCAGCCTCGGAGAGGCTGCATCTCGTCTGTCTATGTAATCAGATGATTACCGTGGTTGCGGATAGCACATAGCCCGTCTGTATGCCATACTCTTCATTAGTCACAAAACGAGAGATGGCAACGTATTGCTTAAAGTCTTTCCCGGACTTTACCTCCAATGGCACAACTGACAAATTTTTGAAATCATCAAAAAGAAATAGGATTTTTATCGTTGCCCGATGCGAAATAATCCGAAGTTATGGGCTCAATCTTTCTGTAAAGCATATATACCTTATTTTAAGTAAATTAGACAAACGTCTTACACTTTTCAATCCCAAAACGCACCGCAAAAATACACTTTTTCAATCCAAAAAAGCAACGATTTTATACACTTTTCAATCCCAAAAACCAAATGCACTCCCGCCGGGACAGCACCGAGCATAGGTCATCGTGTCCGGGCACTGCGTACCCGGCTATTGAGATTCAGTCCCGCCTGAACAGCTGTACTCCCTCTTTTAAATATCACACACACAATTAATTATGCGCAAAAACGCACAAATCTGATGATAAAACAACAAAAAAAACACACAAATCCTACCCTTCCCTTTATATAAATCCACACAAATCCTATGGTTCATTTTACGAAAAACCACACAAATCCTATGATTCGGTATCACTCTTTGTACTTTCTCACGCAAAGTAGCCACTAAGACTCCACTCGACAAAAAATGCCTGAACAATAGCATAACCGGTTGCCTTAGAAGGGATACATCTTACTGGAAATTAAAGATAAACACATAATTATTTTGTAATTAAAGAGATATTCATTACCTTTGTATTGAAAAAAACTGTTCCAAGGAACAAAAATTTTCAATAGAATGATTATTGAGCGAACTACATATCTTAACAAGTTGATTGCCAGACGACATAATGGCATGATAAAATTATTACCGGTTTGAGGCGATGTGGAAAGTCGTTTCTATTATCGACCATTTATGGTAACTGGTTAAAGAACCAAGGAGTTGATGAAAGACATATAATCAATATCAATTTGGAAGACAGACGAAATAAAAGATTGCGCGATCCGGATGAGCTTTTGGCATACATCGATTCAAAACTAACAGACGATAAGGTGCATTACATCATGATTGATGAGATTCAGCTTGTGCCTGAATTTGAAGATGTGCTCAATAGTTATCTGAACATGCCCAATGCGGACGTGTACGTTACAGGCAGTAACGCAAGATTCCTATCAAGCCAAGTCCGTACTGAATTTGCAGGACGTGGCGATGAAATTAGGTTATATCCTCTTACTTTCAGTGAATTTTATTCAGTAAAAGGAGGAGATATGTCTCATGCCTTAACAGATTATATGATCTATGGAGGAATGCCTCAGGTTGTACTGAAGGATTCAGAGAAAGATAAAAGAGTATTTCTGAAGGCGCTGTTTACCAGAACTTATGTCCGGGACATTGTTGAAAGGCACAAGATCAGGAATAAGGAAGTGCTTGACGATTTTCTAAACATACTGGCATCCTCCATCGGAGGTCTTACCAACCCAACCAAGCTTGCCAATACTTTTGAAAGTGTCAAACACGAGAAAGTAAGTAGAAATACACTTGCTTCATACCTTGATTATATATGCGAGTCTTTCCTTATGGAAAAGGCAAGCCGCTATGACATTAAGGGAAAGAAGTATATAGAGAGCCTGAATAAATATTATTTTTCTGATTGCGGTTTGAGAAACGCCCGGCTTAATTTCCGTCAAATCGAGTACTCACACTTAATGGAAAATGTAATTTATAATGAACTGTTGGCAAGGGACTTTAGTGTGGATGTAGGGGTGGTGGCAAAAAACGAAAGGACGGAGAATGGTCGTGAGCGACAATACTATGAGGTGGACTTTGTATGCAATAACGGTAGCCAAAGATATTACATTCAGTCAGCATACCGGATGCCTGATCAAGCTAAGGTGAAACAAGAATCTGCGTCACTGCTACATGTCGATGATGCCTTCAAAAAGATTATTATTCTTGGAGAATACACCCCTGTATTACATACAGAAAATGGAATAACCATCATCAGTATTTTTGATTTTCTTATGAAGGAAAATTCATTGGAGTTGTAACAACAATATGTATCTTAAAGCAGTATCTTTCTTCAATCGCTTATCTACCCTCAATGAGGGATGAAATAATGTATTTTTATCCCTCAATGAGGGATTTTTGTCATTTTGATTGGTATTAGATACATAAGGGAGAATTCCAAATGCTTGGAAAATTACAAAAATCGGCGATTTTAATGTTTGGAAAATTACAAAAATCGGCATTCTAAATGTTTGGGAAATTACAAATTCATACGTTTTGTTCTTACATATCAAGAATTTATTGATTATCCAATAAATTTAAAAGACCATCACGCTGTCCATACTACACCTGTCCAGCATGCCATACTGCATATTATTAGTATCACCGCTAATTATATTTGCATGATAACAATATTTGATATATATTGCAATGCGGATCGTCTCGCAGAAGCCCCGGTCCGGGGTAAAGTGGGCAGGAAGCGTAGGGCCGCGATTAATCGCGGCCGCAAAAGACATTATTTAAAAAGGGGTTATCCACGCTGATTCTTGACAGCAAAATGCTTCTTCGTAGATTAGTATGTCGTGCCTTCCGCTGAATGACGGTGCACATTTACTAATTATTTCGGAAATTTTACGATAATCGAGAGGTATTTTGTAAATTTGCGCATATTCTCATACAGCAATGGACTCACTGACAACAATTCAGAATAAGATACTTGACATACGCGGTCAAAAGGTGATACTTGACTACGAACTCGCTGCTCTTTACGGTGTAGAGACGAAACAGCTTAAAAGGGCTGTAAGGCGCAATATTGAACGATTTGAGGGTGAGGATTTTATGTTTACTCTCACCAAAGATGAGTGTTCAAGGTGCCAAATTGGCACCTTGAACGGAGGCAGAGGAAGCAATGTCAAATATCTTCCTTTTGCATTTACAGAATTGGGAGTCGCAATGTTGAGTAGTGTCCTCAACTCGTCTGTTGCCATTCAAATTAACAGGGGGATAATGCGCGCATTTGTAATTATGCGACAACTGGTTACAGAGGCTAAAGCAACTCCCTTGACTCAATTGGAGCAAAAGATTGATAAATTGGCTGTTTATGTTGAAGATATCCTTAAAGATCAAAATGATATCAATGAAGATATGCAGATGCAGTTGGATAACATAAGTGAGGTAATTGCTGAATTGCAAGCCGCTCAAAAGATTTCTAGTACGCCTCGTAGACGAGTTGGATTTATTACGCAGTCAGATAAGGACTGAACCTCACTGATATCTTCCGAACGATGCTCAGAAGAAGTAACCGCTTGATCGTTTTTCGTTTTTGAAGACCAGCGGTCTTTCAAGCGACGTAACCGCCCACGCCCCCTAAAGGTTTATACAGCCTCCCTCGCCCACCACCTATCATCATACCTCAACCCTCTGCCTCGGAGAGGCAACATCTCATCAATCGCCCCATCGTCTGCCTCGGAGAGGCTGCATCTCGGTTGCCGGACATGCAGTGATGGGTTTAGGTATATATTATTTGAAGACATCGTTAATTTACTGGACTTTATAACACCAAACTACGATAAATCGGCATTTTTGAAGGGTCTAAACTACTATAAACAGGCATTTTCATACAAAATGTGCGGAGTCATTAAGATAAACCTAACCGAACTCTCCACACTCCCCTATTATCATTCACCATCCAAATTTTCAAGTGGCCGAATATGACCATTTTAGATTCCATTTTATAGATTCCATTTCATTTCATATTTGCATAGTAACAATATTTGATATATATTTGCAACGCAGACCGTCTCGCAGAAGCCCCGGTCCGGGTCAAGTGGGATGGGATGTGTAGGGACGCGATTAATCGCGTCCGCAACTGACATAATTGAAAAGCGTATATCCGCGCTGATTCTTGACACTCTGAAATGTCTCGCAAACTTTCATATTCTTGTCAAGGATTGAGCAACGGTAGATGCCCGTGGATATGTAATATCAAGCATTCGTAAGTGTACCTTGAGAAAGGTATAATCGAACGCTATCGTTGCATATACAAGCGTGGGCTTCTGCGTTGCCGTCCGACAAGAATAGGGCAATGCGAGAAGCCTCAGAGTGTAGGACGGTAACAGATACAGATTCCTACGCTTTT